>JAICXU010000563.1 GCA_025934595.1 Polyangiaceae bacterium
CGCGTGCACGATCGACGACGGCGCACCGCACGAAGCGGTTGCCGCGATCGCGCCGCAGCCCGCGTGGCAAGAAAATGTTTCGAGCACGATGCGCGGACGAGAGCGATCGACGTTGCGGGTGCTCATCGCGGGAGATCTGTTGCCGCACAGACCGATGCTCTCGGATCCCGCGCAAATCGCGTCCGCGCTCGCGCCCCTGCACGATCTCTTTGCGTCGGCCGATGCCGTCGTCGCGAACTACGAAACGGCGACGGGCATTCCGAACGATGTGGGCGCCCGCAAGCTCGTGTACGGCGTCGATCCGGCGTGGATGGACGCGGTCGTCGGCAGCGGCGTGACTGCGCTCACGCTCGCGAACAATCATGCGTGCGATCTCGGACGAGATGGGCTCGCAGCGTCGATCGCGGCCGCGCGCGGAAGCGTGGTTGCGCTCGGCGCGGATGACGAAGATCCCTGGCGAGCACGCACGATCGCCGAGAAAAATGGGCATCGCGTGTGTGCGGTGGCGTGGACCGAGTTCACGAACGATCCACGCGGGCGTTGCGAGCGGAGCGGCGAGCTCGCGATGGCGCCGCTCGGACGAAGAGGAACGGAGCGCGCCGCGACCGCGATTCGAGATGCGCGCGCCGCCGGCTGCGAGACGACGATCGCGATCGTGCACGGAGGTCTCGAATACGAGCCCCAGTCGCGCGCCGTGATCGCGCAGGCGCAGGTCGTCGCGGAAGCGGGCGCCGACGCGGTGGTGATTCATCATCCGCACGTGCCCTCGCCGGTCGAGACGTATCGAACGCACGATGGTCGGCGTGTCCCGATCTTCGCGTCGGTCGGAAATCTCGTCTCGAATCAAGGCGAGTCGTGGACGACCGCGTTTCCACCGACCCAAGCCGATCGTCACGTCGTCTATTTGAACGGCGCGACGCGCGTGGGGCTCGTCGCAGAAATCGATATCGCGGCGGCGGGCGCGGGCGTCGAGCTCACGTGGGGTTATCACGTGGTGTGGAACGACAACGAGCATGCGGGCGACCGCGCGAATCCGAAGCCGCGAATCGCCGCGCGCCTCTTGGATCCGGTCGTGGATCACGATCTCGTCGCGAAGCTCGCGCGCGATCGGGCGCTCGGTGAGCTCTTGGCGAGCGGCAGTTGGATCGAGGCGGGTTCGCTCGGACGCATGTAGCGACCGAAAATGAGGGAAGATCCCGGGCCGCGGGCCGTACATGCCTGCGTGAAGCTCCGAAGCGCTCTCGTGTGGCCGTGTCTCGTCGCGACGGCAGGTCTCGTCGGCTGCGCGGCACGCGCCGACGGCTCGAGCGACGGCCAAAAAGCGCCCGCGCAGCACGTGTGGCCGTCGAAAGATGCGGGCGCGAACGATGCCGGGAAATCTCCCGCGGACGCCGGGCCGCCGTGGACCGCGTTCGAGGCCGACGGCGGAGTCGCGAGCGGTGGAACGGGTGGAACCGGTGGGACAGGTGGCGGCACCGGCGGCGGGACGGGTGGTGGAACCGGCGGTGGAACGGGCGGCGGTGGCGTCGACGCTTGTGGAATTTGCGATCGCGCATGGCAATGCGATGCGGCGCTCGACGATTGGGCATCGGACGGCACGAGCGCATGCGTGGATTCTCGCACCGGCACCGCGCTGAACTGCGACGGCACGATGCAAGGCGGCGGTACGTGGAGCGGTGATTCGAGCGAGATCGTGCTCGCGTTTCCGAACGTGGGCGGCGGCTCGTTCGACGTGGTTTGCACGCCGCCCTGAGCGGCGGCGTCAGAGCGCGCGAACGCCTCTTCGGTACGCCACCTTCGCGAGCGTCTCTTCGACGATGTGCGTGCGGGCGCGCGAGTCGCCTTCGGCATCTGCCGTGAGCACGAGACGATGCGCGAGCACCGCGGGCGCGACGGCTCGCAAGTCGTCCGGCGTCACGAACGCGCGTCCACTCAAGAGCGCGAGCGCCTTCGCCGCGACCACCGTTCCCAGCGTCGCACGCGGGCTCGCGCCGAGCGCCACCCGCGGGTGCGTCCGCGTGAACGCGGTAATCCCGACGGCGTAGTCGAACAGGTCCTCTTCGACATGAATGCGTGACGCGATCGCCTGGAGCGCGGTCACGTCTTGCGGTGACAAGACGGGGCGCAATGTCGGCGCTTCGCTACCGTACGTCTTCACCATTTGGGCTTCCTCGCGCGCTTGCGGATAGCCCATCGCCACGCGAATCAAGAAGCGATCGATCTGGGCCTCGGGCAAGGGATACGTGCCCTCGAGGTCGATCGGATTTTGCGTGGCGAGCACCAAAAACGGCCCCGGCAGCTCGAAGCGATCGCCTTCGATCGTGACCTGCCGCTCTTGCATCGCTTCGAGGAGAGCGCTCTGCGTCTTCGCCGGCGCGCGATTGATCTCGTCGGCGAGAACGATGTTCGCGAAGATGGGGCCCGCGCGCAGCGTGAACGTGCCGTCTTTCGGCGAGAGCACGTACGTGCCCGTGATGTCGGCCGGCAAGAGATCCGGCGTGAACTGAATGCGTCGCGCGTTGCAACCGAGCGCGACCGCGAACGCTTTCACGAGCGTCGTCTTCGCGACGCCCGGCACGCCTTCGAGCAGCACGTGACCTCGCGCGAGCAGCGCGACGAGCATCAAGTCGAGCGACTTCGGCGATCCGATGTATGCGCGCGAAACCTCGCGACGCAGCTCCTCGATGCGCTCCTTCGCGGCCGCGATCTCGTTGGTGGCCACCGCCGATTGCGCTGCGCTCACGATGCACCTTTCTCGTGTGCCGCGCGTCGTGCCGCTTCCAACAAATCTCGGATTCGCTTCGCCGTCACCACCACCTCACTGTCGGCGATCTTACCGAAGCTCGCGGCTTGCCGCGAGAGGACCATCGTTTCGATGTTCGCCATGCGCAAAAGAAGCGCTTTCAGCTCGATAATTCGTGCTTGATCGAGCAATCCCGCCCCGGCGAGCCGCGCCGCCAAGGCGTCGTGGCCGGCGTTTTTGTCGACCCCGACGAGGAGCCCGAGCTCCTCTTCGAGCGCGCTTTTCAGCTCCAACATCGCGAGCGCCCGCGTCGTCTTCGGCGCCGCGAGCACCGCCGCATGTCCGGCGACGCCGCCTTGCGCAGCCATCGGGATCGGACGCGTGAATTTCGGCGGCGTCGGTTGATGCGTGCGCGCCGCGTTGCGACCCACCCACGTGATGATGCCGAGCCCGACCAGCGCCGCGAGCGAAAACGACGCGAACGGCGGCAGCCCATTGCGTTGCAAATCGTTCAACGCGTCGCTCAGCGCCCGCAGCTTTTCGTGCACCGAGCTCACGTTCGATTCGTCGCCGAATGCGCCGCTCTGATCGAACGCGCCCGACAAAACGTAGACGTGACCACCGCGCTTTCCCCACGTGTCGTCGTCGCCCGCATAGCGCACGAGCGCTTTCGCGAACGTCTTGTTGCCGGGATAGCGCAGCATCGAGTTGATGACGATCGACGGATCGCCGACGACGAGGAGCCGCCCGTTCGTGACTTGGCCCGCGACCGCGATGAGCACGTCCGGCGTTCCGTCCGCGCTCTCTATCTTCA
>JAICXU010000470.1 GCA_025934595.1 Polyangiaceae bacterium
GTGAGCTGGAAGGACGCCGTGTTGGTCGGATCGAAGTGGAGCAGCTGGTTCGGAACGCCGCCGATGATCGCGAAGAACACGAGGTCCGGCGTGCGCTGGAAGCCGACCGTGAGATTGCAGAGCGCCGCGCCGTCGAGCGACGAGCCGTCGGGCAATGCCGACGCGTAGAGCGGATTCGTGCAGTCCGGGTTACCGACGTAGCTGCCCGCATTCGCGGGATATTCGCCATTCCGGTCCGGGATCTTCGTCTGCGTGAGACCTTTGACGTAACGGTCGATCGGGAACTGGGGGTCGACGCCGTACTTTTGCTTCGTGTGCACGTGGCGGAGGTTCACGTCGAATCCCCAATCGTTCACCGCGTTGTAGACGGGGCCGCCTTTACCGTCGCAGGGCGGAGAGGAGGAGAACCCGCAGGAGGAGCACCCGGGATCGCCCGGGTTCGTGTCGCACACCGCCGTGGCCTTCGGCGGATCGAATCCCGTGCTGAGGAAGTTGTAGCCGGTGCCCGAGATCGAGCGAACGTCGATCTCCGAGTCGTTCTCGTCCGTGAGATCGATGATGGCGACGAGCGAGTCGGGCCGCAAGAAGTCGTGGCGCTGCTTGATGATCGTGCCGTCGACGCCCGCGAGGGATGCGGTCGAAGGATTGCCGGAATTGATCTGGATGTGATCGTACGGGTCGGGTTGGATCAAGAAGCGGTACCAGCTCTCGAGCTGCGACTCGATACCGCAGCCGCTCTGACCGACGCCGGTGACGAGGTCGGCGAACTCGGTCTTCAACTGCGTGTCTTGCGTGATCGGCGTAGCGCCGGCGCTCGCCGTCTTGCCCTGGTTCGCGGCGACGCTCGGGAACCACGAGAGGAAGTTCGACGGGTTCATGTCGCCGATCGGTTGCCCCGACGTACCGCGATTGAAGAGCTCGCCCTTCGTGTTGCCGTCGCCGCCGTCCTCGCAACCCGCGACGTCACCGCCACGCTGGCCGAGCGAGCTCGTGACGACGCCGATGTGCATGTCGTGCACGGGCTTGTACTCGGGCTTGCCTTGCGAGCAGTTGCCCTCTTGATCGCTCGTGATGATTTTGCCGCTGCCGTCTTTGACGGGGTTGCCGTCGTTGTCGACGCAGTAGGGATTGATCAGGCGATTGATCAAGTCCGGGACAGCCGCGCTGAGGTAGGCCTGCTTGTCACCCATCGATGCGGAGTTGTCGATGTCGAAGAGGAGGTCGACCTTGTCGATCGACGACTGACGAAGCTGCGTGACGAAGCTGTCCTTCGCCGTGGGCGCCTGGCTCTCGACCGGACGCGACAAGCAACCTCCGCTCGACGCACCGATCAGCCCGGCGAGCATCGCGGTCGATAGCGTCGCCTTGAGAATGCGACGCGCCGCTCTCCGTGCTGACCGCGGGCCCGAAAGACCCTCACTTGAAACTCGAATCGGCTCTCCGCTCGATACGCCTCGGTCCATCGTCGGCTCCTTCATGGGTGTTGCAACGGAACGGTGTCCTGCATCGGTCCAGCCCGGCGGGGTCCTGCATCGGACACTCTACCGCGAATCATCTACCAAGCAGGACGCGCGCCAGGATTTATACAGCGGAAATCCGCCGAAGCGCTCGACTTTTTGCAATGCCTGGAAACGAGCCTGTCAACCAAGTTGTCAGCTTTGCTCCAAAGTTGGCGCTGGCGCCTCGGGGATTGCCGGCGGCTCGGGATGCCCGAGGCCCGCTCGCAACGCTGCCACTTGGCGCTTCGAAACGCCCGAAATCGCGAGGAGCGTCGCGTCATCGGCGTCCCGAATCGCGTTCACGGTGCCGAGCGCGTCGAGCAACGCCTTGCGGGTGGCGGGTCCGATTCCGCGGATGTCGTCGAGCGCAGATTTGAATCTCTTTTTCTTGCCAAGCTTCTCGCGAGCACGATTCGAGAAGCGATGCGCCTCGTCCCGCGCACGCGCGAGGAAGAAGAGCGACGACGAATGCGTGCGAAGCGCGATCGGATTTTTTTGCCCAGGAAGATACACGCGATCGACGAGCGTCTCGCCGAGCACGTTCTCCTTTTCCTTCGCGAGCGAGACGATCGGCAGATCGTGCAAGCCGAGATCGTGCGCAGCGGCGAGCGCGACCCCGAGCTGACCGCGTCCTCCGTCGACGACGAAAAGATCCGGCAGCTCCCAGTAGCTCTCATCCTCTTCACCTCCCCCTGAGCGCCGCGAAGCGGCGCGATTTGGGGGAGGTCGGCGCGGCGAAGCCGCGCCGGGTGGGGGCACCAAATTCATTTCCGAAGAAGCTTCGTCGATGACGGCTTTTTCGGCGAGCGCATCGCGTGCTTCCCTTCCTCTTCGAAATCTTCGCGCGAGCACTTCGTACATCGCGTTGTAGTCGTCGCCCGCCGTGTGCTGCACGTTCTTCACGTGGAAGGTGCGGTAATGCTTCTTGTCGGGCGCGCCGTCTTTGACGGCCACGATCGCGCCCACCGTATCTGCGCCGCCGAGATGCGAGATGTCGCAACACTCGATGCGGCGAGGCAACGTCGGCAGCCGCAAGATTTCCTGCAGCTTCTTCAAGCGCTCTTCGACGTCGTCGTTCGTGCGCTTTTTCTCGAGGAACGCGTGCTTCGCGTTGTCCGCCGCCATCGCCAGCAAACGCACGCGCGCGCCTCGTTGCGGCTTCGCGATCGTCACCTTCGATCCTTTGCCGTCCGACAGCCACTCCGCGATGCCCGCGTGACCTTCGGGCAAGACCGGCACGAGAATTTCGGAGGGCGCGCGTGAGGCGACGTCGCTCGCGCCCGCGTCTCCCCCTCCTGCACCAGCGACGTCGCCGTAATGCTGGCCGAGGAACGCGGCGACGAGCTCCTCGTCCGGCACCTCCGCTTGCTTCACGGAGTACGTGCCGACATCTTGCAGCTTTCCGCCGCGCACGTGAAGGAGCGCAATTTCCGCCAGATCGCCTTCGCGGTGAAATCCGATGACGTCGCGATCGACTTGGTCGATCGACACGACGCGCTGCGATTCACGCACGCTCTCGATCGCGCGGAGCTGATCGCGATACACCGCCGCGAGCTCGAAGCGCATCGTCTTTGCCGCGTCGCTCATCTGCGATTCGAGCTCGTCGGAGAGCTCGTCGTGGCGGCCTTCGATGAACATCGCGACCGCGCGCACTTGCGACGCGTACCAATTCGGATCGACCTCGTAGACGCACGGCGCCGGGCACCGCTTGATTTGATATTGCAGACACGGGCGCCGCCGATTCTCGAGCTCCGAATCCGAGCACGTGCGCAGCTGAAAATGTTTGTTGATGAGATGCAGCGTGCGACGCGCCGCCGTCGCCGAGTGGTACGGACCGAAATAGCGTCCGCCGTCTTTCTTCATCGTGCGACCGCGCACCGGCGTGAGACGCGGCCACGGATGCTCCATACCGATGCGCAGGCACAAGTAGTCTTTGTCGTCGCGGAGCTTGACGTTGTAGCGAGGGCGATGCTCCTTGATGAGCTGATTCTCGAGGATCGCCGCTTCCTTTTCGCTGACCACGACGATGGTGTCGAAGTCGCCGATCGTCTTCAGGAGAACGGGGATGAAGTACCGATTGTCGGAGCTGCCTTCTTGGAAATAGCTCCGCACCCGCGAGCGAAGGCTCTTCGCCTTGCCGACGTAGACGACCTCCCCCTTTTTGTCTTTGAAGAGATAGCAGCCGGGCGCGGGCGGCAGGCTCTTCAGCTTTTCAGTGACGACGTCGGGCAGCATGATCTCGATTCGCCGAGAAAATACGGCAAATCTTCACCGCCGCAATCCCTCGCTCTTCAATATTCTTCCAAGAAAAGCGCGTAGCCGTTCGCGGTGTTGGCGCCCGCGAGCTTGCGGACGCGCACCCAGTAGTTGCTCGCGCTGTGCGTCGAGGCCGGCGCCACGCAGCACTTCGTCGAGTCCGTGGGACACGCGCCGCTGGCGGTGAGGTCGACGGTTTTGCACTGCGCGGGCTCGATGCTCTTGGTGTCGTAGTTCGTGATGCAGACCTCGA
>JAICXU010000715.1 GCA_025934595.1 Polyangiaceae bacterium
CACTCCATCTTCGTTCCGCTTCCGAAGAAGAAAAAGGGCAAGGCGGAAAACGAAAACGAAAACGAAACGGAGACCGAAACCAAGTCGAGCCCCACGAGCGACGGGGGACCGGATTGAGCTTGCGCGATCCCATCGTCGTCGCCATTGCGATCCTGTCGTGTGCTCTCCTCTTGATCGCGCACGTTTCGATCATCGCGGCGCTCGCGACACGTTCTCCGCGCTGGCGCGCGCTCGTCGCGTTCGTCGTGCCTCCGCTCGCGCCGTATTGGGCGATGCGGGAAAAGCTGCGAGGTCGCGCGGCGACGTGGATTGCGTCCGCCGTCCTCTACGTGATCGCGCGCATCGCGGCGAGATGAGCGATTTGCCGTCGGCGAGCTCGTGCGCTCGTCGGGCTCGATTTGCGCACATGAGCGCACCCGCGGGCGAATTTTTCCGCGCACGTAGGAATCGCAAGCCAGCTTGCTCGTGTTCGGAGAGGTTGCGGCCGTTTTGGAAGGGTGCCGGCGGAGATTAAGGTTATGCTTCCCCCCGCTATTTCCTCGATGCGCCCAGTGCCGAACGAGTCGAAGATTGCCGTGGGGTCGCTCCTCATCGGCAAGTATCGAGTCTCGCGCGAAATCGGCCGCGGCGGCATGGCGGCGGTCTACGAGGCCGAGCATACGCAGCTCGGAAAAAAGGTCGCGGTCAAGGTGCTCGCGTCGGAGCTCTCGGCTTCGTCGATCGTCATCTCGCGCTTTTTTCGCGAGGCCCGCGCCGCCGCGAGCGTGAAGAGCCCGCACATCGTCGACATCTACGACTCCGGCCGGCTCGAAGACGGGCGCCCCTTCATTTGCATGGAGATGCTCGAGGGCGAGTCGCTCTACGACCGCATGGCGCGCATCCGGCTCATCGACGTCGACACTACCGTGCGCGTGATCACGCAATGCGCGAAGGGCCTCATGAAGGCGCACGCGGCCGGCATCGTGCATCGCGACCTCAAGCCCGAGAACATCTTTTTGACGCGAGGCGAGGACGGCGGCGAAGAGATCGCGAAGATCTTGGACTTCGGTCTCGCCAAGTTCTACGAGCCGGTCAAGACGGACGAAAAGAGCGCCCGCCTCACGCGCGAGGGCGCTGTCTTCGGAACGCCCGCGTACATGTCGCCCGAGCAAGTGAAAGGGCAGGGCAACGTCGACCATCGCGCCGATTTGTGGGCGCTCGGTTGCATGGCGTTCGAGTGTTTGATCGGCAGGCCGGTGTGGAACACCGATCAAGGCGTCGCGATGACGTTCGCCGCGATCGCGACGGGTCCGATTCCGGTGCCCTCGGAGCTGCGAAACGATCTTCCGAAAGCGTTCGACAAGTGGTTCGCGAAAGCGCTCGAGCGCGATCCTGCGAAGCGATTCCAGAGCGCGAAGGAGCTCGCAGAGGAGCTCGCGCACGCATTCGGATCCGCTCTGCAAGTGTTCGGGCCCGGTGATTCGTACGTCGAGGTCGATCGCGGCCTGCTCCTCGCGACACCGGGTCACGTTCCTCTCGAGCTCGTTCCGAAGAACGTGCGCGATGCGGCCGCGAAAGCTCTCGCGCTGCCCACGCCGCAGGTCTTGCCGCTCTCCGGCGAGCCCACGCAAAATCTCGCCGACGCGATCGAGCCGAGCCTCAAAACGGGGCAGCCGATGCGATCACCGATCGTCAACGGCGGCATCGCGGACGCCCCCGCGCCGGCATCCTCGGCCCGCGCGATGCAACCGAGCGCCGTGGAGCATCCGCCGCTAAGCTCGCATTCGCACATCACGACCTCGCGCACGATGCCGATGCCGCCCTCGCCGGTGCGCGTCGCGATTTCGTCGCTCGCGCTGATCGGCGGATCGGTGGCTGCGTACGTCGTGTGGTCGAACATGCTGAGGCCGCAGGTCTTCAATCCGATCGTGCAGAGCACGGCGGCATCGGCGGCGCCTTCCGCTTCCGAAGCGTCGAGCGCAGATCTTCCGCCGGTCGACGAGCCGAAATGGGAGCTCGCGATCGAGGACGGGCAGAAGCTTTTTTCGACGGGCGATCCCACCGGCGCGCTCAAAAAATTCAAAGATGCGGTCGAAATGGGCGGGGGAAACACCGCGCGCGCGTTCTCGGACCAAGTCAAGGCGGTGGGCTCTTCGGGGGCCGCCTGTCGAATGGTGGCATTCGGACATCCGCGCATGGGCATCGGTGGCGGCGTCGCGCGGCCGAGCATCGCCGTCGTCGACAAAGGCGCGCTCGTCACATGGACCGACGATCACGAACGCGCCGGGCACGATCACGCCTATGCGGTCGTCGTCGACGACGCGGCGCGACCACTCTCTCGCCCGCGCGATCTGACGCCGGAAGCCGACGACGTCATGAGGCCGGATCTTCTCCCGTCCGGTGGCCGCGTCGTTCTCCTTTACAACGACAAGTCCGGGCACGATGCCGGTGTTCGCGCGCGTTGGATCGACGGCGACGGTCGCATCGCAGGAGCGAGCTCGCTCATCGGCGCAGGACGAGCGGGCACGTTTTGGCCTTCGATCGGAAAGGCGCCGGACGGATTTTTCGTCGCCTGGCAAGACGATCGCGACAAAGAAGGCGACGACATCTTCTTGCGCAAGCTCGCCACCTCGCTCGATCCCGTCGGTCCCGAAATTCGCGCCACCGACTACGCTTCGATCGGCGGTCACGCCGTCAACGCGCGTGTTCCCGACGTGGCCATCGCCGCCGACACGCTCCTCGTCACGTACAAGCTCGAACGCGAGACCTCCCATACGATCGTGCGCATGCGCATTCCGCTCAGCGCTCCCGAGCTCGCGAAGGGCCTCGACGAGCGCGGC
>JAICXU010000733.1 GCA_025934595.1 Polyangiaceae bacterium
ACCTCTTCGAGCGGATACGCCGGCGCGAAGAAAGGACCGGCGTCGTCGAAGAGAAGGGCGCCGTGCTCGCCTTTTTTCACGATCAGCCGGAGTGGGCTCTCCTTGCGATGCGCGCTGAACTTGCGGCGAATCTCGCCGGCGGCGCGCGCGAGGTTGCTCATGCCCGCGAGCTCGCGGGCTTCCTCGTCGTTGATGATGAGGAGATCGATTTTTTCGATGAGCGAGCCGAGGAGCTTCGGCTCCGTCGAGATCCAAAGATTCATCGTGTCGACGGCGACGAGCTTCGGCGTTTTCTTGCTCGCCTGCACTTGTGCGAGCACGTCGAGCTGCAGCGCGGGATGGATGTTGCCGAGCAGGATGAAATTCGATTCCGTGTATTTTGCAGGTAATTTCGGCCGAAAATCGGCGAAAACATTCAGCTGCGTGTCGAGCGTCTCGCGGCTCGCGAGGTCTTGCGAATAGCGACCGCGCCAGCGAAATGTTTTTCCGTGCGCGCGCTCGACGCCTTCGGTGTCGATGCCGCGTTTCTTGAGCATCGCGAGGTGCTCGTCGCCGAAGTCGTCGCCGACGACGCCGACCACGCGAGGCGAGGCGAGGAGCGACGAGGCAATGGCCGCGTACGTCGCCGCTCCGCCGAGCACGTTTTCGAAGACGCCCGAAGGCATCTCGAGATCGTCGAACGCAACGGAGCCTACGATGGTGAGATCGTTCACGGGTTTCCTCTTACTTCTGCGGGTGGAGATGCGTCTGGTACAGGAACGCGAGCTTCTTCTGCGTTTCGGCGGGGACCTTGTCCGGCGCCGTCATCACCGCGTGTGCGAGCGCACCGTGCGCGCGGCTCTTGGTCGGATCGGGGAGAATTTTCGCGACGGCCGCGATCGATTTCTTCGCGAAGCCCACGTTCTTTTTCAGCGTGGCGACGACGGCTTCGACCGAGACGTCTTCTTCCGATTCGTGCCAGCAGTCGTAATCGGTCGCGAGCGCGAGCGTCGCGTACGGGAGCTCCGCTTCGCGCGCGAGCTTCGCTTCCGGCATCGCCGTCATGCCGATGACCGACACGCCCCACGATCGGTAGACGAGCGACTCGGCGCGCGTCGAAAATTGCGGCCCCTCGATGCAGACGTACGCGCCGCCGCGATGCACCTTCGCACCGATGGATTCGGCGGCTTGTCCGAGCGCGGCGGCGAGGTCGGCGCAAACCGGATCGGCGAACGTGACGTGCGCGGCGATGCCGTCCTCGAAGAACGTGGAGACGCGTTTCTTCGTGAGGTCGATGAATTGATCGACGACGACGAGATCGCCGGGTGCGATTTCTTCTTTCATCGATCCGACGGCGCTGACGCTCATCATGTGCGTGGCGCCGGCGATCTTCAGCGCGGCGACGTTCGCGCGAAAGTTGATCTTGTGAGGCGGAACGCGATGACCGCGGCCATGGCGCGGCAAGAACAGGAGCTCGGTGTCACCGAGAGTGCCTCGCACGAGCGCGTCGCTCGGCGCGCCGAACGGCGTGTCGACGGTGAGCTCCTGCACGTTCGAGAGGCCCTCGATCTCGTAGAGGCCGCTGCCGCCGATGACTCCGAGGACGTACTTTTTCGCGTGTAGGCTCATTTTATCGCTCGACAGAGCCTCTCTTAGCCTCGCGCGCGCGGGCGGTCGAGCGCATTCAATAGCTAGGTGGCAGCGTCTTTTCGGAGGAGCGCCTCGGCGATGAACGCCAAGCGTCCCCGTCGCGCGCGTTCGGCGAGCACGATGCCTTGCAGCGTCGCGAAGGCGCGTTCGAGGTCGTCGTTCACGAGCACGTAATCGAAGAGCGCGTAGTGCTCGATCTCGCGCTTCGCGGCTTCGAAGCGGCGCGAGATGGCCTCTTCGCTCTCGCTTTTTCTTCCGCGCAGGCGTCGCTCGAGCTCGAGCATCGACGGCGGCAAAATGAAGACGCCGACGACCTCGGGGAGCTTCGCGCGAATTTGGCGCGCGCCCTGATAGTCGATGTCGAAGAGGATGCCGCCGCAGCCCGGAGTGCCTCGCGCCTTGTCGACCTCTTGCACCGAGGTGCCGTAGAGATTTCCGTGGACCTCGGCCCATTCGACGAACGCGCCCGCGTGCACCATCGCCTCGAACGCCTCGCGATCGACGAAGTGGTAGTCGCGGCCGTCGACCTCGTTCGCGCGCGGCGGCCGCGTCGTGTGCGACACGCTGAAACAAAGGTCGGTGAACGTGTCCTGGAGCTTCCGCGAGAGCGTCGTCTTACCGGCGCCGCTCGGCGAAGACAGGATCAGAAGGAGAAACTCCGGGGCCACTCACAACCCCTTCTTCCGTTTGACCTGCTCCATGACGCGCGCGTATTCGATGTCCCACGTGCGTGAGCCTTCGGTCATGTGACGGAGCTGCGCGCGAACCTCGGCGTCGAGCTCGGCGTCTTGTGCGAGATGCTTCTTGAAGATTTGCGCCATTTTTCGGCGCATTTCGACGTCTTCGGCGAAGATCTCTTCGACGTTCGCGGAGTGATGAAAAATCTCGACGACTTGATCGAGAAGGTAGTCGAGCATCTCGTCGCCCACCTTGATTCCCTTTTGCTCCGCGATTTGCAGCCGCACGCGCGAGTATTCGGTGGTGCCGCGACCGGTGCGCTCGAGCAGCTCGCGCGTGCGGTCGTTCACCTCTTTTTCGGCGGAGAGGTACTGTTTCAAGACCGACTCGACGTCGAGCGTGACCTCTTTCGGGTTTTC
>JAICXU010000448.1 GCA_025934595.1 Polyangiaceae bacterium
AGCATGGCGGGAGACACAAAGCCAGCGGATTGCAGGCTCTGAAGTCTCTTCAATGCTTCGGCATGATCTCGGTCCACGTCACGACCGCGATCAGCGTCAGCATCATGAGCAAACCGACGGCATGTACGCGCGCCTCGATCTTCGCGTCCGGTCTGCGCCGTGACGCGGCCTCGATGCCGAGAAACAGAAGTCGTCCGCCGTCGAGCGCGGGGATCGGCAAGAGATTGAACGCGCCGAGATACGCCGAGAGGCCGCCCAAGAATTTGAACGCGTCGCCTGCGCCGCTTCGCACGGCGCCCGCCGCTTGTTTCACGATGCCGACGGGACCACTGAGCTCGGCTTTTTCTTTGCCCATGATCAGGCGCGCGAGCCCGTACACCGTGCCGTACACGACCTCGGCTGGCTCGACGAGCGAGAGCACGACCGCTTCCTTCGGTCCGACCTTCACGACTTGCGAATAGGGGCCGACCTCGATCTTGCCTTCGTACTTGTCGCCCTTCGGTCGCGGCTCGGGAAAGAAATGCGTCTTCTGTCCGTCGCGTTCGACCAAGACGTCGATCTTGCCGGTTTTCCCCGCGATCGCGACCTTGAGCTCGTCCCAGCTATGGACGGGCGAGCCGTCCACTTCGAGAAATTTGTCGCCGTCGTGGATGCCCGAGATTTCCGCCGGTCCGCCGGGATTCACGTTCACGCGCATCGAGGCCTCGTCGACGTCGAGCCGCCCCGACAAGAGGAAGCCGAAGAACATGAGGACCGACGCGAAGAAATAATTCGCGAGAGGACCACCCGCGATCGTCGCGACGCGCGCCCAGAGCGATGCGTTCGCGTAGCTGCCTTTGTCTTTCGGATCGATCTCGTCGTACGGGTTCATGCCCGCGATCTGCACGTACGCGAGGAACGGAATGATCGCGATTTGATAGACGGTGTCGCTTCCCTTCGGTTGATGCTTGGCGATCGTGGGCCCGAAGCCGATCGAAAATCGCACGACGCGCATCCCGAAGTACCGCGCGGGAAAGTAGTGACCGCATTCGTGCACGACCATCAACACCGCGAGCCCGAGGATGGCGAGCGCGTATACGGCAGCAGACATTCTCGTAGTCTAACCCGAGAATTCTGCATGTGTAGTGTGCGCGGAGAGAAGCGTGCCCGCCCGCGCCGATGGCCTCCGATCGCGGGAATAATCAGCGATGCAGGCGGTTTCGAGGCTGGGCGGAGTACGCGACGCCGTAGTCGGCGCCCGGCGCGCCGCCGTTTTCGTGGATGTAGGTGAGGAACGTGGCCGAGAGACCGAGCTGCGCGCACCACATGACGGCGAGGATCGCGCGCGGCCTTTTCGTGGCTTTGAATGCGAGCCACGCGAAGCTCGCCCATTCGAGCGGGAACGTCACGAGCAAGTAGTGTCGAAAAATGTGCACGCCGGAGAGCGTGAGCGCGAGGCCGAAGCCGAAGAACGCGGCCGCGAGCGTGTGTGAGATTTCACTCGAGCCGCGAATCGCGGCGCGAAAATCCGCGGTCGTCCGCAGCCATCGCGCGAGCATGACGAGCGCGAGGACGAGGGCGAGCGTGCCCGCGCAAAAGGTTGCACCTTGCATGTAAAGCGCAGGGTAAAAATCCTTCGTCTCGCCGAGGAGTGGCCACCGCAAAAAATCGAGATAGTGACCGCCGAGGCTGTAGTCGAGCCCGAGCCCGAGCCCGTCCGAGAACCACGTGCGCAAAAATCTCCCGGACACGACCTCGTCGAGCGTCCAGTGCTCGCCGTGATCGACGCCGGAAAGCACGTATTTGATCCATGGAACGAGCGTGATCGATCCCAGGATCGATCCGCCGATCCAACCGAGCCATTTCGTTTTCGGGCCGTGCGTGCGCGTGCGGCCGAACGCGGCCTCCCAGGCGAAAAATCCGAACGCGAAAAAAAATCCGCTCATGTGGATCTGCCCGAGCAGCGCGCCCATGAGACCCCACAAAATCGCGCCTTCGTAACGACCTCGTTTGAGCCAGCCGCACAGAAAGAGGACGCAGAAAATCGGCAACGTCGATTGCGCCCAAATTTTTCTGTGGAGGAGCACGGCGACGGGGCTCACGGTCGCGAGCGCGCCGGCCCACAGCCACGTCTCGCGATCGCGCGGTGCCGTCATCCGATAGACCGCGGCGAAAAAAATCACGAACGCCGCGACGTTGCAGAGGACGACGGCGTGATCGAGCGCGAGCGGGGTCACGGCGCCGAACGCGCGCGCCAGAATGACGAAAATCCAAATGCTGAACGCGGGATTCTTGAGGCCGCCGCCGGACGTCATGCCGAGCTCGGGCCAGGGCTCGGAGACGCCGATGCGCTGGGAGCGATCGAACATGAAGCGCTCGTCGCCCTTGTATTCCATGTCGGCGGGATACGAGAGGCGAAGCCACGCGCCGATGACGAGAGCTGTGATAAAGAATGCCGCCAGCCCGTACGAAATCGTCGAACTTCGTCTTTCTGAATTCTCTCGCTCGAGCGCGCCCATGAAGCTGTCCGTCGTGATGCCTTGTTACAACGAGATGAAGACGATCGAGAAGATCGCGGCGCTCGTGCTCGCGCAGCCTTTCGAGATCGAGCTCGTCATCGTCGACGACGGTAGCACCGACGGCACGCGCGAGAAGATTTCCGAGATGGCCGCGAAAGACGAGCGCATTCGCGTTCATTTTCAGCCGAAAAACATGGGGAAAGGCGCGGCGCTCCGTCGCGGCTTCCAAGAGGCGACGGGTGACATCGTGCTCGTCCAAGACGCCGATCTCGAATACGACCCGGGCGAATACGGAAAGCTCATTGCGCCGATCGTCGAAGGTCGCGCGGACGTCGTCTATGGCTCACGCTTTCTCGCCGGCCCACATCGCGTTCTTTATTTCTGGCATTCGGTCGGCAACAAGCTTTTGACGCTCGCGAGCAACGTCGTCACCGATCTCAATCTCACCGACATGGAGACTTGCTACAAAGTCTTCCGCGCCGATCTCATCAAGAGCCTCCACCTCGAAGAAGATCGCTTCGGTTTCGAGCCGGAAGTCACCGCGAAGCTCGCGCGCATGCGCGGCGTGCGCATCTACGAGGAATCGATCTCCTACGCGGGTCGCACGTACGACGAGGGCAAAAAGATCGGGCTGAAAGACGCGTTCCGCGCCGGCTTCGTGATCGCGAAATACGGCCTCTTTCGTCGTTAGAGAAAAGAAACCCCGATCGAAAAGTCGGGGTAGCCGATTCGCATCGTGAGCGCGGTGTGCTCGTTGAAATGGTAGCGGCCGCCGACATACAGCGCCGGCGCCACGCTGAAGTGCGAGGGATTGTCGCAGCCTCGGACTTGATTGATGCCGTTGCCGCAAAAGTCGTCGTAGAAGCCATAGAAGGGAACGATGCCGGGCTCGCCGAACACGCTCCAATGCTCCGCGACGTAGAAGTTCCATTGCAGCGCGACCGGGAAAAATAGGTAGTTTGCGCTGCAGCCGATGCCGTCGGAGAAGCCGCCGTAGCAGCCGCCGTAGTGCATGAAGTCGGCACCGAAGGAGATGGCGACGTTGTTGTTGATGCTCGGGATGAATCCGTTCTTGACGATGTTGATCGAAAAACGCGCACCGACACCGATGCCCGCGCCGCCGTAACGAAATCCGAAACCGACGAGACCATGCGGCTCGATTTCGACCACGTAGTCCGGATGATCACCGGGCGATTTGATCGTGTCGTCGGCGAACGCGCTCGTCCCACACGCGGCGCTTGCTGCAACTACCGCAAAAAAAACGTATGCACGCGACTTCCGATTCCGCATCGGTGAGTGTCTCCGTTTTTGGTATCAACCGGCGCCTTCTAGAGTTCACGATAGGCGCCTCGTGTCGGCCCGAGCAAGAAGAGACCGCGCTGCGCTCGCGTTCGCGGTGTGCATGTGCGCGGCCCCGGCCCACGCCGACGACGATGTGACGGTGCACGGCGCCGAGTCGGCAGGGTTTTCCTCGCGCGCGAACGTGGAAGATGCGCCGCGCGAGATCACCGATGCGGCCAGCCTCGTCGAACCTCTTCCGGGCGTGCACGTGAGGCGGCTCGGCGCCGACGACGCTTTCTCGACTTTGTCGATTCGCGGATCGAGCTCGAACGAAGTCAGCGTCGTGCTTGCGGGCGTTCCGCTCACCGACGCTGCCGATCCCACGCTCGATCTCGGA
>JAICXU010000123.1 GCA_025934595.1 Polyangiaceae bacterium
AGTCTAGCCTTTTTTTGGGGCTCGTCGAATTAACGCTCGAGTCATAGAGGTCCAATCAAAACCTCACGATCTTTCGCGCCGTTCGAGGGCCCCACGAGGCCTCGGCGCTCCATCGTTTCCACGATGCGGGCGGCGCGGTTGTAGCCGAGGCCGAGCTTTCGTTGCAGCCACGAGGTCGAGCAGCGGCGCGTCTCGGCCACGATGCGCACCGCGTCGTCGTACATGACGTCTTGCTCGCCGTCGTCGTCGTCCTGCGCGGCGGCGTCGTCGTCGCGCGGCTTCAAGATGTTCTCGTCGTAGATGGGCTCGCCTTGGGTGCGAATGTGGTCGGTCACGGCCTGCACTTCTTCTTCCGTGATCATCGGACACTGCACGCGCTTCGTTTCATTGGTGCCATTCAGCTTGATCAGCATGTCGCCGCGACCGAGCAGAAGCTCGGCGCCCTGCTCGTCGAGGATGGTGCGCGAGTCGACTTTTTGTGCGACGCGGAACGCGATGCGCGTCGGGAAGTTCGCTTTGATCATGCCGGTGATGACGTCGACCGAAGGGCGCTGCGTCGCCAAGATCACGTGCATGCCTGCCGCGCGCGCTTTCTGCGCGAGACGAGCGACGGCGGCTTCGACGTCCTTTCCTTGCTGCATCATCAAGTCGGCGAACTCGTCGACGACGATCACGATCAGAGGCAATTTCTCGGGCAACGGTGCTTCGCCTTCGTCACTGCCCTTCTCCGGATTGAGCGCCTCGGGAAGCCCATTGTGATCTTTCGCGATGACCTGCTTCGGCAGAGGATTCTTGATCTCGCCGGAGATCACGCGCGAGACCCAGTTGTTGTAGGTCGCGATGTTCTTCGTGCCCGCCGCCGCGAAGAGCTGATAGCGCCGCTCCATTTCGTCGACGGCCCACTTGAGCGCGTTCGATGCTTGCTTCATGTCGGTGACGACCGGAAGGAGCATGTGCGGGATGCGATCGAACGGCGCGAGCTCGACGACCTTCGGATCGATCATGAGGAGTCGCAGCTCCTCGGGCGATCGCCGGTAGAGGAGCGACGTGAGCATGACGTTGAGGCCGACCGATTTTCCGGCGCCCGTCGCACCGGCGACGATCACGTGCGGCATGCTCGCGAGATCGGCGTAGACGGGCGAGCCGAGAATGTCGCGACCGAGAACCACCGGCAGCGGCGCATCGAGCGATTGGAATCTTCGATCCTCGACGAGATCACGGAGCGACACCGGCATGCGGCGCTCGTTCGGGAGCTCGAATCCAATCCGATTTTTTCCCGGAATCGGCGCCACGATGCGCACTTTACGCGCGAGCGCGAGCGCCAGATCGTCGGCCAAAGAAGCCACCTTCGACACCTTCGTGCCCGCCGCCGGCGAGACCTCGAACGTCGCGACGGTCGGGCCCGGAAGAATGTCTTCGACCTTTCCTTGCACGCCGTAGTCCTGCAGCGTCTTGATGAGGAGCTCGGCGTTCTTGAGGAGCGTCTCGCGATCGACGGCGAGCGTCGGATCGATCTTTTGCGGGATCAAAAAGTCGATCGACGGCAGCTTGTAATTGTAAGCGCTCTTCTTCGCGTCGCTCTTCGCCGCCGCTTCTTCTCGCTTCGTGATCTTTTCTTTTTCGAGCGCGGCCGAGGTGTCGACGATCGTCGGCACGAGCTTCTCCTTTTGTTTCTTCGTCTTCGGCGGCGCGATGGGCTCATCGAGCACGATCGCGGCGAGCGGCGGGTCGTCGGTGATCGGCGGCGGCGACGCGGGCAACGCCTCCGTCTTTTCTTTTTGCTCGCGTGGCTTTCGCGTGCGCTTCTTCGGCGCGGGGTCGATGTCGTTCTCGGCCACGACGTCGGCGATCGCTTCTTCGATCCCCGCTTCGAGCTCCATCACGGGCGGCGGATCGCTCGGACGCTCGACGGCGATGGTCGCGTCGTCACCCATCTCGCTCGCGATGTGCGGAAGCCGCGCTTGGCGTTCCGCTTCTTTTTTCTCGCGCTCCAAATCACGTGCTTTTTTCCAAGCAACGGCCACTTTCGTCGCGCCGTGCGCCGTCTTCTCCGCGCTCTTTTCGCCGAGCCGTCCGAACCAACGCATCAGCGCGATGAACGAGAACGACGCGCGGCCGATGAGCACGAGGCCGAGACATGCGAATCCGACGATGAAGCTTCCGATCGTCGAGAAGAGCGAGCGCGAAAGCTCGCCGAACAATTCACCGACGGCGCCGCTCGAGCTCATGTGACCGAACGCCGGGCGCGTCGGAAATCCGACTTGGACGAGCGACGCTGCGATCAAAAGAACGAGGAGATCGCCGGCGACGCGATGCGAGGTGACGAGGGTCTTTTTCCCGCGCACGTACGGGACGCCGAGCAGCACCGCTTCGAGCGGAATCGCCCACGCGACGATGCCGAGCGCCGACGCGACGCCGCGCGCGCACGCTTCTCCGACCGGGCCGACCCAATTCGCGCCGACGCTGACTCCCGCGTCGCTGGTCTCGAACGAGCCGAGCGCGAGACACGAGAAGAGCGCAAAGGTCCAAAGGACGAGAGCGAGCGCCTCGCGGCCACGGGCGAACGCATCGGGATCACCGCCAAGCACCGACGGCGCAGGACGGCGCGGAGCAAACAAGGGAACGGACATGTGGGATGGGGGCTCGTCGCACGCTACGACGGGCCCTCGGACGCGGCCAAAAAAGCGGCCCAAAAAAACATCGCCAAAAAACACCAGAAACCGGCTGAAAAACCGCGCATTTCGCGCGAGCTTCACGGTGCTTGGGAATCTCGCGGGCCGTGATGTACGATGGCGCCCCTCATGCGTGCGATTTTGGGTCGATCGATTTGGGCTCGCGCTGCCTTCTCGGGTCTCGCGCTCGCGGGCGTCCTCGCGCTCGCGCCTTGCGTCTCCGGTTGCGCGGTGAGCGAGAGCGACGTGCATCGGTGGGAATCGACCGAGCAAGGTCCGCGAAAGCTCTACGCCGTCGTCACGCACGACAAGTACGCGTGGCCGCTCCGCGTCGAAGCCGCGATGTCGCTCATTCGCATGAAGCCGCGCGGCGGAAAAAATCTCACGATGCCGTATCTCATCGAAGGCGTGACCGACGACAGCGGCGCGCACGAAGGAGCGCTCATCGCGCTCTCGCCCGACGAGAGAAAGCGCATGGTCGAATCGCTCGCGCCCCAGCTCGTGCAAGGCATCGAAGCGCCGCCGCCGCCGAAAAATCCCGACGGCACGACGCCGCCGGATCCGTCGGTGCTCTACAAAGACGCGGCGTTCGCGATGATCTCGCACGACCCGCCGATCGTCACCGACGACAAGATCAAGGCCGACTTGTCGACCGCGATCACGCAGTGGGCGATGGCGGATTTCGAAAACCGCCTCGACGTCTCGCAACAATACGGCGTCGAGCAGACGTTCCGTTTCATCGGCCCGGCGTCGGTGAAGGGCCTCCCTGCGCTGCTCACGGAGAGCGCCTCGAAGATCGATCGCATGGCCGCGCTCATCCACGACCTCGGCGATCCCGACACGAAGCTCAAAGCTTCGCAGGCGCTCGTCACCATCGCGAAGAAGATCGACTCGCAAGACTGGATCAACAAGCAGACGCCGCTCGTGCAAGACGCGGACAATCGCGCGGGCCAGAAGGTGAATGCCGACCAGCTCAAAGCGCAGGTGAAACAGTACCAAGATCAAGAGCTGCAGAAGATCTTCAGCGCGATGAACAAAGTCGGCGGGCGTCCCGTCATCGATTACTGCCTCGATTTCGCGGCGGGCAAAGACAAGTCGGAAGACAGCCGAAAAGCCGCGCTCGCGGCGATCGCCGGCAGCGTCGACAAGAACAACGCGCAAGACATCAATCGCCTCTTCGCGGTGGCGGCCGACGACGCGACGCCCGACGGCGTGCGCGATCTCGCGTTCCAACGTCTCGGCGAGCTGCCGAAGGAGCAGGTCGTTCCGAAGCTCTATCAATTGTTCGGCACGCAAAAATGGAAGGTGCGTTGGGTCGCGGCGTCGCTCGTGCTCAAGACACTGCCGACCTCGTCGCTCGGCGAGTTCATGTCGCATCTGCCGGGATCGCCCGCGACGAAAATGGGCATGACCGAGCCGATCTCCTACGGCGGTCTCATCGCGAACATGGCGCAACCTGCCGGCGCGCCGAAGCCGCGCGACGCCGTCATGCCGTTCCTCTCGACGAAAGCGGTCGGCGCGAAGCTCACCGCGCTCGGCTTTTTCTACAACGGGCGCAAAGCGGACATCGCGGTCGTGCAATCGCACGCCGACGACGCCGAGGCCGTTCCGAAGTGCGATCAGGCCGACGACTGCGGCTGGCAATGCGACGTTCCGAAATCACCGGGCTCGGCCGACAAGGAATCGAAAGAGATCAAAACGGTCGGCGATTTCACGAAATATTGCGTGATCCCTTCGATGAATGCGCCGTGACGCGATTCCTCGTGCGGAGAAGCGCGAGCATGGCCAGCGCCGTATTTGAGACTCGTTGCGACAAGCTGTGATTTTTTTTGGGTTTAGCTGTACTTTCCATCTCGAGGTGTCAGAGGCGCGATGAGCGGGGATCCGAATAAGAAAAGCTCCCGCATGTTCCAATGCCGCGACGTCCTGTGGGAGACGTTCGAGCAGATGGCGCGTGAGCTCGAGTGCAGCGTCGACTACCTGATCAACGAGGCGATGAAGCAGTACGCGCGGCAGCGCAGCTACCCGGCGCAGCAGCGCACGCCGTATCCGGCGCCCGTTCAAGACATGCGACGCGGCGACCCGGGCTCCATGCCACCGTCGCAGCCGCCGGCCGGATATTCCGCGCCGCCGCCGTCGATGCGCAACATGCCCGCCGCGCCCCTCCCGCCGCCGCCCCCGCGCGGTGGTCATGGTGGTGGTGGCCACAATTATCGCGCGCCCGCGCCCCTTCCTCCTCCGCCTCGCGGTGGTGGAGGCATGCACGGTCTGCCGCCGCCGCCGTCACGCGGCAGCATGCCGGTTCCTCAGCAAGCGCGCTCGGTGCCGCCGCCGGCTCGTTCCGTTCCGCCGCCGCTTCCTCGCGGTCACGGCGTCGGGGGCATGGGCTCGAACGGGTACTCGAATCCGCCGGGCCAGCTCTGGATCGTCTACCAAGGCGAAAAAATGCCGGTCACGAAGGATCGCTTCGTCATCGGCCGCGGCAAGCAATCGAGCGATCTCACGCTCAAAGATCCGAACGTCTCGCGTCAGCACGCGATGATCGAGTTCCAGAACGGCGTCTACTTCATGGTCGACATGGGATCGACCAACGGCGTCGAATACAACGGCCAGCGCATCGCTCGGAAGCAGATCGCCGAAGGCGACATCTTCAAGATCTGCGATCACGACCTCCGATTCACCTACAGATAGTCGGACGCGCGCACGCTGCGCGCGATTGGAGCTCCAGGTGAAAATCGCGGTCGTAGGAGCGGGAGCCCTCGGCGCAGTCTATGGCGTGCGTCTCGCGATGATCGGCGAGCATGACGTCACGTTCGTCGTCCACGAAGCGCGCGCTCGAAGAGCGGCCCCGCTCTCGTTGCAACGCGTCGATGGAGAGGAAGACGCGCACACGCTCGACGCGCCTCGTTATGACACGAAGGTGCCGAGCGACACCGACGTGACGATCGTCACCGTGCGACAAGATCAGCTCGACGACGACCTCGTACGCTTGCTCGCGCCGTCGACCGCGCCCGTCGCGATCCTCACGCCGATGTTCCCCGACGATTTTTCGCGGCTCGTCACGAGCGTCGGCCCGCGCATTTTTCCGACGATGCCGAGCGTCGTTTCGTACGAGAAAAATGGGACGATTCGTTATTGGTTGCCTCGCTCGGCCACGACGCAAATCGAGTCCGAGAACGCGCCGCCCGTGCTCGACGCGCTCGCGAGAGCTCTCACCGCAAGCGGCATCGAAGCGCAAAAGAAAAAGGGCGTGCTCTCCGAAAATGTCGCGACGACGGTGAGCTTCATGCCGATCGCGTTCGCCATCGACGCGGCGGGCGGAATCGATGCGCTGCTCGACGACGACGAAGCTTTCGAGCTCGCGCTCGAGGGCGTGAAAGAAGCACGCGAGCTCGCGAAAAAAATCGGGCAGCCGGCGACATGGGCCAATCTTCTTCTGCACTTCGTGAACGGCTTCACGTTGAAAGCGGCAGTGAGCATGGCGAAGATGCGCTCGCCGGAAGCCGTGGCCTACGTCGAGGAGCATTTCGGACGAAAGCTGCACACGCAAAATCTGGGGATGGCGCGATGGATGGCAAACGCGGCCAAAGCGCAGGGCATCGAGGACGAGCACTTGCGTGCATTATACAATAAGCTCGAGGCCGTACGATGAGGCCCGATCAGCGACCGATGCGCAGGCTCCCGACGCTCGAAGCGCGTCGGGACGCATTCGAAAAATGCGTATTCTGTCCGAAGCTCTGTCGCACGACGTGCCCCGTGTCGAACGAGGAGCCGCGCGAGACGCTGACGCCTTGGGGAAAAATGTCGATGGCGTACTTCTCGGCGCACGGCGACGTCGACGCGACGGAGAGCTTCGCGTCTCCCGCATGGGCGTGCACGGGATGTCGAGCGTGCACGAACGCGTGCGATCACAAAAACGACGTCGCGGGAACTTTGTTCGACGCGCGGTCGGCGCTCGTGGCGAGCGGCCTCGCTCCGAAAGGCGCGCGCGAAGTGCTCGATTCGTTCGACGCGCACGTCGCGAAGACCGACGAAGCCACGAAGAAGCTCGCCCACGAAACCGACGCCCGTGCCGACGCGCGCACGCATGTCGTCGTCGGTTGCGAATACGTGCATCACGCGCCCGCAGCGGCGGCCGACGTCATGCGTGCGAGCGCTGCGCTTCTCGGCGCGCCCGTGGCGCTTTCGCGAGGATGCTGCGGGCTTCCTCTCTTGTATGCGGGAGATTTGGCTCGATTTGCACGCCACGCGGAAGCGTTTGCCTCGTCACTACGCGACGCCGATCACGTGCTCGTCGCGGATGCGGGCTGCGCGATGGCGCTGAAAAAGCACTATCCGGCGGCGGGCGTGACCGTGAACCCGAAGGTCGAGCTCCTCGTCGAAGCGGCCGCGCGATCACTCACGCGCCTCGCGATGCTTCGCACCGACGTGCGCGTTCGCTATCACGATCCGTGTCAGCTCGGTCGCGGCCTCGGCATCTACGAAGCGCCGCGCGCCATTCTCACGCGAATCCTCGGCAAAGCGCCCGACGAGTTCGACGAGCGACGTGAGCGCGCAACGTGCTCGGGCGCCGGCGGCCTATTGCCGCGCACGATGCCGGAGACGTCGAAGCGAATCGCGACGTCGCGCGCGGCCGAGCATCGAAAGCTCGGGGGTGGGCTCGTCATCACCGGGTGTGCTTCGAGCCTCCGTGCGTTCCGCAATGCGGGCGTCGACGCGGACGACATTTCGACGCTCCTTGCTCGCTCTCTCGCTTGAGCGCGGTTCGCGTTACTCTCGTCGGAGCATGAGCCGCATCCTCGTTCCTTTGCCGGATCACGACTTCGACACGACCGAGGTCTCGGTGCCGTGGAAGATCTTGGCGAGCGCGGGTCACGAGCTCGTGTTCGCGACCGAAAAAAGCGAAAAGGCGGCGTGCGATCCGCTCCTCTTGAAGGGCGTGCTCTTCGGACAGCTCGGCGCCGATCGGGAGCCGAAAAAATTCTACGGCGAGCTCGAGCGCGATCCGAAATTCGAAAAACCCATCGCGTGGGCGAGCATCGATCCGAAAGAGTTCGACGCGCTGATCCTTCCCGGCGGTCACGCACCCGGCATGCGACAATATTTGGG
>JAICXU010000933.1 GCA_025934595.1 Polyangiaceae bacterium
GGCTTCGTCGGTCGTGTTGCACATTGCGCCCGGCACGATCGGCACTCCCGCGGCGCTCATTTTTTCGCGCGCTGCTGTCTTCGATCCCATTTGCCGCATCGCGCTCGCCGGCGGTCCGATGAACGTGATGCCGGCCTTTTCGCAGGCCTCCGGCAAGAGAGGATTTTCACTGAGGAAGCCGTAGCCAGGATGGATCGCGTCGCAACCGGCTTTTTTTGCCGTGTCGACGATCTTGTCGACGCGCAAATAGCTCTCGCTCGCGGCGGCAGGACCGACGAGATACGCCTCGTCGGCGATGCGAACATGCAGCGCGGCGCGATCGGCCTCGGAATAAACCGCAACCGATTGGATGCCCATTTCGCGCAGCGTGCGCGTGACGCGAACCGCGATCTCTCCGCGGTTCGCGACCATCACCTTCTTGAAGCGCTTCGTCTTGCTCATCGGAGCGCCGAGCCTATCAAGACGCGCGCACGCCTGCGCGCTATTGCTTCAGTCGGTCGTCGATGCATCCCGCGCGCTCATTTCACGCCGCGTTCGGTCGAGGCAGTCGTACGATTCCGATCTCGTGACGCTGCCGTTCGATTTCGATCCGCCGAAGCCGCCTCCTCCGCCGCCACCGGAAAACAAACCGCGCGTGGTGGGCGTGGCGGAGCTCGCGCGCGCGATTCGCACGGCGCTCGGTCGAAGCTTCTCGAATCTGTGGGTCGAAGGCGAGGTGGCGGGCCTGCGCGCGGCGGGCAGCGGACACGTGTATTTTACATTGAAAGACGAGATCGAGGACGCGGCGCTCGACGTCGTGATTTATCGCGCGAGCCTCACCGCGCGAGCACGTGCGCTCCTCCAGGATGGCGCGCGCGTGCGTTTGCTCGGACAGCCGCAATTTTGGCCGCCGCGCGGGCGATTGCAGTTCGTCGCCGAGCGCGCCGCGCCGGCGGGAAAAGGCGCGCTTCTCGAGGCGCTCGAGAAGCTGAAAGAGAAGCTCGCGAAAGAGGGGCTCTTCGCCGACGATCGCAAGCGACCGATCCCGAGCGAGCCACGCGTGGTCGGCGTCGTCACGAGCGCCGACGGTGCGGTCATCCACGACATTCGTCGTGTCGCATTTCGACGTGGCGGCGCGCACATTCTTTTGTCGGCGGCGCAAGTCCAAGGTCAGAACGCAGCGCAGTCGATCGTGCATGCGCTCGATCTTCTCGCGCGCGTGAAGAACGTCGACGTGATCATTCTCGGTCGTGGTGGTGGCTCGGCCGACGACCTCAACGCCTTCAACGACGAGCGCGTCGTGCGAGCGGTCGCACGATGCCGCGTTCCCGTCGTCAGCGCGGTCGGGCACGAGGTCGACGTCACCCTCACCGATTTCGCGGCCGACGCGCGCGCGGCGACGCCCTCACAAGCGGCGGAGATGGTCGTGCCCGATCGCGTCGCGCGTCGCTCGCTTCTCGCGCAGATGCAGGGCCGCCTCGCACGGTGCGCGCATGCCCGCCTGTCCCACGAAAAGGCCATTTTTGCCCGGATTTCGACGCGAATCGTCGACCCGCGCCTCCTCGTGCTCGCGCATCAACAAACCCTCGACGATCGGCGCACGCGGCTCATCGCGGCCGGTCACGCGATCACGAAGCGTCGTCGAGCGGCGATGGCTCCCCTCGATCAGCGTCTTCGCCGCAGACATCCGGGCGCGGTTCTCTCGCTTCGTCGCCGCGAGATCGAGCGCGCGCACGTGCGAATCTCGACGCTCGCGCGAAAGCGTCTCGCGAAGCATCACGGGATCGCCCAATCGCTTGCCGGTCGACTCGACGCAATGAGCCCGCTCAAAGTCTTGGCGCGTGGTTATGCCGTGACGACGAACGCGGAAGGCCGCGCGATCCTCGACGCGAGCTCGCTCCGCGACGGCGACGAGGTCACGGTGCGCGTGCATCGGGGAAGCTTCACGGCCGCCGTCGTCTCGATCGAGCCGAAGAAGAAGAGCTAGCCTCCATGCGCTTCGCCGTTCTCGGATCACCGATCGCGCATTCGAAGAGCCCGGCGATGCACAACGCTGCGTTTCGCGCCCTCGGCCTCGATCACACGTACGAAGCGATCGACTGCGACGCA
>JAICXU010000380.1 GCA_025934595.1 Polyangiaceae bacterium
CGAGCGCGGCGGCATAGGCCTCGTCGACGTTCGCGTACGTCTTGTAGCCGATGAGGGGACCATGAACGAGCGCGAGCGACGCCACGGCTCCGAACAGCACGAACGCCGACCAACGGCCATGCTTCGCAGGGCGGGCGTCGTCGGACATGCCCACGCTTTTACTACAGCGCGTGCGCGTTCCGCAGCGCCTTTTCTACGGCATCCGCGATCCTTCGATGCGCGGCCGGCGAGGGGTGCGGGTCGCCTACGATGTGATCGCCCGCCGGCACGGGCACGTTCTCGGACGGCAGCCCTTGCTCGTCGAAGATGCGCTCGAAGAGCGCTGGTTTTTTGCCGTCGATCGCGAGGCAAGGCGCGTCGTAATTCGTCGTCACGAACACGAGCGCCGCGCCGCGCTCCTTCGCATAAGCAGCGCTCGCTCTTGCGATCGCGCGCATGACGTCGATCGCGTCTTCCGAATGCGAGATCCCTCGCCATATGTCGCGCACGTGCATGTCGCGGAGCCATTTCGGTGTGGGCGGGACGAGATGAAGGTTGCCATGCGAGTCGAGCGCCAAGTGATCACGGTCTTCGATATCGAAGCGCTCCGCTTCTTGCGGAACGAACACGGTCACGATGCCGACGAGATGCGAGTAGAGCGGCGCGATTTCGCGCATTCGCAGGTACGCTTGGTCCATCCCGTAGCCGAAAACCGATACGTTCACGACCTGCAGGCCCGTGTCGTCCTCGAGCTGCCCCGCGAACGATTCGTCGTAGGAAAGCGCCATCCCATATGCGACCGATTCTCCGGTGATGAGGATCGTCGGTCGATCGTGATCGCGCTTCACGTCGGTCCCGCGCACGCGATTTCCCTCGGCGTCGCTCACATACAGAACCTTCGCGAAGCCCGTATCCCAGGTCATCGTCTTCGAAGGCGTGAGCCGCCATCCGAGGGTCGGCTCTTGATAATTCGGTGGGCAAAAAACGCACTCGCCAGGTGGGCCTGGAGGCTCGTGATGCCAGGGCTTGCGCAGGATCACTTCCGAGACGGCGAGCGCCATCACGATCGCGAGAGCGACGCGCGCGACGTCGCCGAAGAAATCCGGTCTCCTCTCCGCGAAACGAGCGAGGCGCGGACGCACGAGGAAGACGAGGACGAGGCTCGTGGCGACGGCGACGAATCGCAAGAACCGCCACATGTGCAGCGCCTTCTCGGAGCGAAGGCACCGCATGCCTTCGGAGTGCAGCTCGACCCAGCGTGCGTCGGTGCGGCACGCGAAGTAGAGGAGCATCGCGGCGACGAGCGCGATGGCGACCTCGACGAAGAGTCGCGCGCCGCGACCGCTGTGATGGCCAGACTTCGCCGCGGGGTCCACGCCTCGCCTCTATCGCTTTTCGACGAGGAAGACTTTCTCTTTCGAGTCGATCTCCCGAAATTCGATCTCGGGCCATGGCGACGGGATCTCGATTTTCTTCGGCCAAAGCGCGTAGACGGGACGGCCTTCCCCGGTCCAGATGTCGATCATCGAGCGAAAATGCTTCCAGCCGTTCTGCGGATCCACTTCGTAGAGGTCCATGTACTCGACGTCGCGCGAGCCGCGAAGCGAGAGTGGAATGTCGATCTCGGGGCTGAAGCCGACGATGGCGAAGCGATCGGGCAGATCCTTCGCGACACCGGCAAGGCGTGCGTCGTTGAGATCGCGTCCGCCGGACATGGCCGGGTTCGTGACGCCGATCGTGCAGGCGACGCCGAGCGCGATCGCGGCGGCGATCGCGTGCGTGGCGTGCTCGATGCGCCGCCGATCTCCGAAGCGTCGCGCACGATGCAAGAGCCACGCGGCAAGGATCGCGACGAAGAGGGTTCCGTAGAGCAGCACGAGCCTTCGCCACAGCGCCGTGTCCGGCCGGCCGTGACAGGCGAGCGTCATTCCGATCGCGGCGACGACGATGAGGTACGCATGCCCACGTTTCCACGCGAGCGAGCGTAGCGACGACGTGGCGAGGATCACGAGCGGCGCAACTGCCGGCACCGTGTAGCGCAGATAGAGGTACGGAAAACCGAGCGCATAGGCCGGCGGCTCGTTCGCACGAAGCGCACACACGAGGAAGAGGAGAACGCTCGGCGTAGCGAGGAGCGAGATCAGTCGCTTCTCGCGCGCCGATTCCGCGCGAACGAACGGAACGAGCAGGAGCAGCGGCGTCGATTGCAGGGGAGATCGCACCAAAAAATCGGCGAATCGAAGACCGACGCGATCCGGCGGCAGGTCGAGCTCCTTGACGTGCAGCGGTGAAACGTCGACGACGTACGCCCATGCGATCTTCACGAGCTGCCACGTGTGGTCGATGAGGGCGGCGGACGACAGGAGGGTCGCGAGCGAAAGAAAGATCGTGACGCCGAGGCCGAGTCGATCCCGCTGGAAATACCAGAGCCCGACGATCGTCGCGGCGATCCACGCGACGCTCGGCATCGAATCTGCGAGCATCGCGCCGGCGCTCTGGCGATCGATTCCTGTCGCCGCGCAGCTTTGCCAAACGCACGGTCCGTACGAGAGCGGATTCATCGAATGGAAACGCGCGTCATTCAGCGCGGCGATCGGCGCGAGCACGAGCAGGGTTCCCGCCAGCATGAACGCTGCGCGTGACATCGACGCGCGCGTGGGTCGCCACGCGTCGACGATCGCGCGCCAATCGCGATGATCGCGCATCGGTCGGGGCTCGCGGTCGGGCCGCGCGAGCACGATCCCCGCGCCGACGCCCATGGGCAACGCCAAGAGATGGGCGCCGAGGGCGAGACCGGCGAGGAGACCCGCGCCGAATGCGAGCAATTTTCCCCGGCGCTCCGACTCGAGGCTTCGTGCCGTGAGGTACAGCATCCACACGACGAGCGTCTCGCAGAGCATGAACGCGTTCACGTTCGCGGCGGTGGCCGGGATCGGCGTCGCGAAGAACGCGAGATACGCGGCCACGACGGACCAGATCGGATCTCGAAAGAGTCGATCCGCGAGCGCGTAGACTCCGATGACGAACGGAATCAGAAGGAGCCAGATCATGCTCGACACGCCGGCCACGTTCGCGATCGCGAAGAACGGCCACGCGACGTACGCGAGCAGCGGCGGATACGCGCCCCACACCCGATCGCCTTGCCGGATGTTCCATCGCGCTTGGAGCTCGTGGAAGCGTGCGACCGGTCCGTTGTAGAGATAGGGTAGCCCGTGCTCTGCGACGCCGCGGATCATTTCGATCTCGGTTCGCGAGTCGACCACGTCGGCGCTGTTCCATGCCATTCGGTACGCGCCGGCGGCAATGAACACGACGAGGATCGCGAGAAGAGCGAGCGCGATTCGTCGCTTCACGGCCGATGCTCCAAGATAGTCAGGATCGGATCGACACGAACGACGATGTAACCTCGCTCCACGAAGATGCTCGGTGCGTCGGGGCCGACGTCGACCGCGCTGATCGCAACGACGAATCGCGGCTTCGTTCGATCGAGATACGCGCCGTCCTCGTTGAGCCAGTCGCGCTTTCGATAGATGCGCGTCGGCCCCGTGAGGAAGGTCGTCCAGAAGAATCGTTCGCCGCAGCGACGATGCGACGCGACGTAGATTTGCGGCTCGAAGCCGCGCACGCAGACGAGGTCGGTCGCGGACGAATGGGACGCGAGCCACGCGGCGACCCTCTCCGTTTCACCTGGAAAAAAGCCCAGATCCTCGATCGAGAAGAAGCGATCGAAATCCTGTCGATCGCTCGCGCCGGTCTCGTACGCCAGGACGGCGCCGGTTGCAGTCGCCCAATTGCGACATCCCGCGGACGCGAGCCAGGTGATGGCGAAGAAAGCAACGACGCCGAAGCGAACGAAGCGCGGCGCTCCGCGGGCCCAGACGGAAACGTCGGCGAAGGCATTGGCAGCGACGACGGTCGCAGGCGCAACGAGCATCGCCCAATCGCACCCGTAGAAGCGACGCTGGAGCACGATGGCGACGAAGCCGGCGAGAAGGAGGGCCAGAGCGAGCAGGTACCGATCGCGTCGCTCGGCATCGCCGCGTCGATGGGCCGTCGCGAGCCCAATCACGACGGCGCCCACGATCACGACCGAGACCGGCGCGTAGTAGCGATATTCGGCGAGCGCGGCGTGAGCGATTTTGCGAATGCCGAAATCCGCGTTGTCGCGGCCGACGTAACCGCTGGCGTCGACGAGGAGCTCGATCGCCGAAGAGAGAGCGCGGTGTGCCGCAAAATACGCGGTGGCAATCGCGAGCGGCACCGCCACGCCGAGGACGAATCTGCCGACGGCGAGCATGAGGTTTCGCGCGCGGCCGCCCGGCTCGCGATTCGCGTCGAGAACGCAGAGGACGAGCGCGCAAAGCGCAAAGGTCGCCGCGAAAGGTTTGAAGAGGATCGCGAGACCTCCGAGCATGCCGGCCACGACCGCGGCGCCCGAACGATGCGAGACGCGGCGCGCGGCCCAAACTCCGGCGACGCCGAACGTCGTGCACCAAAGGTCGGGCTGTGCGGTGTCCCAGAAGCTTTGGAAGCCGAAATAGAGGACGCTCGCGAAGAGGACGGCGGCCCCGCGTGCGCCGCGCTTTGGCGTCGCCACGCGAGGAGCAGCGAATGTCGCG
>JAICXU010000092.1 GCA_025934595.1 Polyangiaceae bacterium
TCGGATCTATCGTTAGGTTTCCGGAGGGTCCACGCATCCCGGGTCGTCATTTTGCGGCGAATTCACGCGCACGCTCACGGGCCGCGCCACGAGGTCGAAGTCGTCCGTTTCCAGCAAATCCGCCGCGTCGCGCGACATGTCGAGCCATTTGGCCCACGCCGAAGACGGGAGGATGAGCGGCATGCGATCGTGGAGCTCACGGGCGACGCCTTTCGCCGGCTTCGTGATGATGGCGCACGAATCGATGATTTCGCCCGTTTCGCGAGAGGTCCACGTGGTCCACACGCCCGCGAGCGCGAACGGCGCTCCGTTCGGCCGCTCCAAGAGATAGGGCTGCTTCTTTTTTTCGACCGTTTTCCACTCGTAGAAGCTGTCGACGATCACGAGGCATCGTCGCGTGCGAAATGCGTCACGAAAGGCGGAGAGCGTCGCGACCGTCTCTGCGCGCGCATTGAGATAGCGCGTGCCTTCTTTGGGGCTCCTTGCGAAGGACGGAATGAACCCGAATCGCGCGAATTCGAGGCGGCGCGGCTCGCGAATGATCGCCATCGTCTGCGTCGGCGCGAGGTTCCAATGCGGCTCGAGCAGCGGCACCTCCGCGAGATCGAAAATCTTCGCGAGCTCCTCGCCGGGAGTCGAGAGCTTCGCACGACCGCACATCGTTCGATGTCTAGCAGGCTTGCCACGCTTGCGGCACGGGTGAGGCAAACCTGTTCGCGAGCACGCTTACCTCTGGCGCCGTTGTGCCGGAAATTCCCCTGGCACGCGCGTCGCATTGGGCCGCCGCCGAGAAGAAGAAGCCGTGAACCACACTTGGAGATCCATTCCCCATGAAGATGCCCGCTCTCGCGCTGTCCATTCTGCTCACGTCCGCTGCGTTGTCGTTGCTCGTTGCATGCGGCGGAAATGCGGACGCCAACAAAGCCAACCTCGACATGAGCCAACCCTCGCACGACAACATGTCGCCCACCGTCACCGACGGCGGCATGACGAACACCAACGCCGATCTCGCGAAGCCCGCGTCCGTGAACGAATCGCCCGCGCCCGCCGGCACTGGCCACTGAGAAATCCGTGTAGGATGCGGGCTCGATGCAGAGCGCTGCTCCCACCGTCCCCGCGCCGCTCCTTGCGCATCCACAGGGCGCGTACGACGTCCCCTACTTCGACGACAACGACGCCGCCATCGTGCAAGAGGCGGCCGCGTCACAGCTCGCGCTCGACGAAAAACGGGAGGTCGCGCGTCAGAACGAGACCGCCGGCCAATCGATTTGGTCGGTGTTCTCGGGGACGCACCGTGCCGTGAAGGTCCGCGTCTATCGCGTGCGATCCGCAGATGGTCTCGCGTGGACGTACGCGCAACCGTACTCCGTCAGCTATCAGATGCCGGGCGAGCATTCGTTCGTGCTCCGCGGAGCATTTCCGCAGGCGATCGAAGTGCAGCCGCCCGACAACAACTGGCGACGTCCGCGTTTCTTGATCGCGGTCGGCCTCACCTCACTCTTGCTTCTCTTCGTCTACGGCGCGGGCATCTTGGTGTTCTTGCTCTTCGTGTGGCTCTTTCCACTTCGCGCGAAATTCAAATCTGCGGATCCCGCGCTCGCGAAGTGGATCAAATCACAGGGCACGGTCGTCACGGCCGTGCGCGGCACGAAGTGGGGATGGCTCGGGCTCTTGGGATCGGGCGGATGGAAGCTGCCTTGGGTCGTGAAGCTCACGCCGCGCGCGGACGGCAATTCGGATCTCGTCATCAAGGCACCCGACATCGGCCGACTCTCCTTGATGCGATATCGCGTGGGATTTTCGCAGGCCGCGCACATCGCGCGCTCGTTTCAAAGCGTGCTCGCTGGCAGGTGAGATTCGGCTGAGATTGTGAGATCGTAGGGACGTGACCAATCCCTTTCTCGAGCCCGAAGCGCCGCCCGTTCACGTCATCGAATCGATCCCCGTGCAAGGCAATCAAAGCTTGCCTTCGCAGGCAATCGCCGCCGAGCGCATTCCGACGCCCGAGCATCTCGTCATTTTTCCCGAGCTCGCGCACGGCGGAATGGGACACGTGCATCCTGCAACCGATCGAAATCTGCTTCGGCACGTGGCGCTGAAACGTCTCGACAAGAATTACGTCGGCAAAGCGTTCTACCAAGACAGCTTCATCGCGGAAGCGCAGATCGCCGGGCAGCTCGAGCATCCGAACATCGTGCCCGTGCACGAGCTCGCGATCGATCCGAACGGCGTTCCGTACTTCACGATGAAGCTCGTACAAGGCGTGGCCTTCAGTGATTGGCTCGACAAGAAACGCCTCGGTAGCATCGAGCGCATCGAAGGCGGCATCGAGATTTTGCTGAAGGTGTGCGACGCGCTCGCGTATGCGCATCATCGCGGCGTCATCCATCGCGACCTCAAACCCGCGAACATCATGGTGGGAGATTTCGGCCAGGTCTATTTGATGGACTGGGGGCTCGCGCGATTGATTCGAGGCGCCCCCGCGTCGGGTGAGCGAGCGCTCATGAACGCGAAAGGGCCGGTGGGAACGCCGGATTTCATGTCGCCGGAGCAAGCGCGCGGAAATCCGAAAGACGTCGACGAGCGCAGCGACATCTTCGGTCTCGGCGGCCTCCTCTTCGAAATTCTCGCCGGCTTCGGTCCGTATGGACGTGAGCCCGACGAGCGCGTGACGTTGAAGCGTGCCGTGAGTGGGCAAGTGGCGTCGATCGACGAAGCGTGTCGCAGCTACGGCATCGCGAAGCGCATTCGCGCCATCACCGAACGCGCGATTCACCCCGACGTCGACATGCGCTATGCGCGCGTCACGGATCTGCAGGCCGATTTGCGCGCGTTCTTGCACGGCGGTCTGCACTTGCCGCAAAGGCGATTCGCGAAAGGTGAGCTCATCGTCAAAGAGGGCGACAAGGGAGACTGCGCGTACATGATCGTCGCGGGCCGCTGCCGCGCGTTTCGCACCGTCGAAGGCCGCGACGAAACGCTGAGCGTCATGGAGCCTGGCGACGCGTTCGGCGAGATGGCGCTCATCTTGTTCGAGCCGCGCGCGGCGAGCGTCGTCGCCGAAGACGAGGTCACCGTGCTCGTGCTCGATCAAGCGACGCTGAACGAAGGCCTCGGCCTCTCTGGTTGGACGGGCGCGCTCGTGCGTGCGCTGGCGCAACGCTTCGCAGATCTCGAGCAGCTCGTGAGAACGTCGGGCGTGCGTCGCTGAGCCCTCTCCTCATCAATTCATTTTTTTGATGCCTGATTGTCGTCGTGCGCGACGACTGTCCTCGTGAACGTCGGCTTCGCGAAACGAAACCAAGGAGCAGAATGCCCCTTCGCTCGATGGCTCTCCTACTTACGACCATGGCGTGTGTCGTAGTCGCTTGCTCCAGCAGTAACAGCGCGCCGGCCCCTGCGACACAAACCGGGCAAGCATGCACTGCGGTCAATCAATGTTATCCGGGCATCGACGCAGGAGCGCTGCAAGGCGAGACATGTCTCACGCAGCTACAAGGGGGGTACTGCACGCACACGTGCTCGACCGACGCCGATTGTTGCGCGGTTCCGGGCGAGTGCCCCGAGCACTTCAAAGAAGTGTGCGCGTCGTTCGAGTCGTCGGGACAGAACTACTGTTTTCTGAGCTGTGATACCGCGGACCTCGCGACGGACGACGGCGGAACTACCGATCCCAATACGTTCTGCCAACGATGGGCGAACACGACCTTCACGTGTCGCTCCACCGGTGGAGGATCACAGAATCGCAAGTTCTGCGGTCCGTAGTCTCCTTCGCTCTCCAAGTTTCTCGAGCGCGCGAAACACGATCGCTCGCTCTCGTCATACGCATTCAACCTTTTGCCATCGAGGAGCTTCATGAAACGTCAGCGCATCGTTCTCGGAACTGCGGTCTTGGCAACGTTCGCTTTCGGCGCATATCTCGCGGCGTGTGGCGGCGATGACAGCACTCCCATCTCGGGCACCGATGGTGGCGGCGCGGACGGCGCGAGCGACGGCAGCACGTTCGATGCTACCCAGGGTACGGATTCGGGCGGCCGCGACGCTGGCTCCGACACGGGCGTGAGCGATGCGGGTTTGGACGGCGCGCTCCTCAACGACGCGGGTCAATTTACCGACGCAGCGCCGGGCGGCGACGCTGCGGTGCTCAACTGTGGAGGCGCGAGCTGCGATCTGCCTTCGCAAACGTGCTGCCTCTACGATCAGGGCGGCGACTTCTCCGGTGGCTGCGCGAACGGAGCGGGAGGCTGCCCGCCAGCGGCCGATGGTGGTGATGCAGGGTTGGTGGCGCTCTCATGTGAGGTCACGGCGAACTGTCCGGGCGCAGGCGAGGTGTGCTGCATCACGCACGACGCCAATAATGGCACCATCAAATCTGGGTGTATGCTCGCGGCGACGTGCGTCACGGTGACCACCACCCATCGTGCGGAGCTTTGCGATCCTACGGCGGCCGACGCGGGCTGTACGATCACCGATCCGGGACCTTGCACGAGCACAAACATCGACACGTGGGATCTGCCGTCCGGCTTCGGAACGTGCGGCGGAGTCTCGGCGAACTGACGCTCGCGCGAGAGATCCACTAGGTAGACACGGTCTTGCCGTCCCACGCCGTGAGATCCACCGCGTGTTTCACGACGCCGGCGAGATCTACTGCTTTTCCGCGACCCCAGTAGTGCAAAAAGAGGATGCGCGGTGTCTCCTTCGTCATGTGCGAGTGGATCGCGACGACGTTGATGCCGCCGCCGCGGAGGGCCTTGAGCACGGATTGAAGCTCGTCTTCGCTGACGGCGAAATCTCCGTCGACCACGGCGTTGTCGTCCGTGCCTGCGAACGCGGCCCACGTATTGACGCCCATCGATTTGCCGACCGTGCATCCGCATTCGGCCTGCGTGTGGCGGCCCATCGTCGCCTTGTACATTCCGTCTTTTGCGGTGCCTTTCGCGCCGAAGATCGCATCGAGCTTCGCGGGGTCGATCTTGCTCGCGCCCGCGGGCGGAGGCGGACCGAACGAGGTCGCGGGAGCCTTCGCTTTCGCGCGAACCGCATGCACCGCATCGAGCGCAGCTTTCACGCCCTTGCCGAGCTGGTCGAGCGAGCCTTCGCCGCCGATGTGCATGAAAAAGACGCGCGGCTTGTCGTAGAAGAAATGGTTGTGGAGCGCGGTCACCTCGAGCCCGTTGTCGAGCGCTGCGCTCATCACGGGATTCACCTCGTCTTCGAAGACGACGAGATCGCCCATGACCATGGCTTCGACTTGGGGTTTTTCTCCTGGTTGGAACGCGGCCCATGACGTCAGGCCCATGAACGGAGACATCTTCGCGATGCCTGCAACGTCGACCTTCACGTCGTCGCGCGGGAACGAAACTTTCACGACGTTGCCTTGCGATTCCGGTTTTCCGCCGGTCAACGTGCCGATGCGATCTGCATCGAGCGGCTTCGCGGGAGCTGCGGGCGGAGTCGCTGACGGCGCGGGCGTCGCGTTGCTCGCGGACGCGGCCGGCTGCGGAGAAATCGCTGCCGATTGCACCGAAGGTGCAGGCGGAGTCGCAGCAGGCGGAGGCGGCGCGCTGCCACACGCAACGAGAATGGACGACGTGAGAGCCAAGCCTGCAACAAACAAAGGACGTCGATTCATGGGGATCTCCTATCTCGCGAGTAGTCAGCTGCCTTCGTGTGTTCCGAGAAGCGCTTCGTAGTGAAAATTGATCGTGGCGATGAGGCTCGAGTTGCGTTTGCCGAAGATGTCCTGCGTGCGCGCCGCGGCGAGGTCGTAGAGGTAAGCGAGGTCGATCTTGAATGGCTTCACCGCTACGCTCATGCCGGTCGTGTACGTCGTCTCGTCGATGCCCGCGCGCGCCCACACGCGTTTCGGCACGAGCGCTTGTTCGACGCCGATCGTGGGATAGACGTCGAATGAATGCGTGTGCTCGAGCGTGCTCGATCGATCGAGCGCATCACCTCCGACGTCGAAGAGCGTGCCCTTCCACGGTGAGTACGCGATGCCGAGCCGATATTCGTACGCCCGCAAAAACCCGCTCTTCGTCGATGTGCCTTGCGTGCGCGTTTCGTCGTCGTGATTGAGAATCACGCGTGCGCCGGCTTGCCAATGATCGTCCGGATGAAAGTGGAGACCGGCGCCGCCTGACGGCAAATACGACGTGTGAAAATCGATCGGCGGCGCGCCGTCGTTCGGCAGGAGCGTCGCCTGCGAGAGCTCGAATGCGCCCATCAATCCCAAGCTCCACGACTTCGACAGAGGCTTCGCGAATTTCACGAATACCGATGTATCCGACAGATCTCCGTACGACGGCGGATGCGCGGCCGTTGGAACGAAATCCCACACGTGGACTCCGTTTCCTCGTTGCCCGAGCGCGATCACATAGAACGCGGCGTCGTCCCAAAAATGCGGCGTGGTAAATCCGACCGCGGTAAACGTGAAGAGATTGCCCGTGTCCTGAAAACGGACGATGCCTTGATCGACGAGCGCTCCGCCTGCGTCCTTGTAGACGAGCGCGTAGTTTCCGGTCGTGGCGCCATCGCCGCCCATGCCGATCGTGCGAACGCCCTTTTTCACCTGGCCGCCTGCGAACTCGCGAAGCGCGGTTTCGGGCCCGGCGTGGACGTCGAATGACGTCGCGAGGAGGGCAGCAGCAATGGCGATAGAAGCCGATTTCATTGCGCGCCGGAATCCGCGTTCGTCGACAGCTTCGGTTGCATGATCCGCATCACCGGCTTTCCATTTGGCCCCGACACGAGCGGAAAGAAAACGCGATGCGTCGCGGGATCGACGGCGACGGAGTGCGCGTTGTCACCGGGATGCTCGCGATCGATCGTGACGAGAGATTTCTGATTGATGTCGAAGACGGCGAGGTCTCCGCTCTCGGCGGCGACGTACAGCCATCCGAGACCAGGGTCGACGCTCAGGACATCGGGGCCGCTTCCCGTCGGCGCCGTCGTCACCGCATGCGCGCTGCCGAGATCGACGCGAGCGAGAACGTCGTTGTTCTCGCAAGCCACGAAAGCGGTCTGACCATCTGGATGCAAGCGAACGCCGTGCGCGCCGTCGCAACCGGGGAGGTCGATGCGAGTGACGACGGTGTGCGAAAGCGGATCGATCTGCACGAGCTGATCGGGCGGTGACGCATTGACGACGGCGGCCCAGAACCCTCCGCGACTCGCGTCGAAGATCACGTTTCCGGTTTCTCTTCCGAGCGGCACTTGCGTCCGCTGCCCGTCGCCCTTGTCGGCGATGAGAGAAATTGCGCCGTCGCCTTGATCCGAAACGCCGACGATGTGGTCCGCGGAATCGTAGCCGACGCCGTCCGGACCATTGCCCGTCGCCACGCGCGAGATTTCGGCGAGGCTCGTGTCGTCGATGATGACGAGCCGGGAAGGTGAGCTCGTCACGAAGATGCGACCGTCGCCAGACGTCACTCCCCGCGGCGTCGGAATGTTCGGCAAAAGCTTCGCGACCGAAGCATCGCCGAGATTCAATACGAGAACGGACGCGTCGTTCATGTGCGCGACGATCAAGTGACTCGTGGATGCCTCGATCTCTTGATAGTCGAAACGAGCGCTGGCGCCGGGGAGCGGAGCGTCGGCGACGAGAACGAGCGGAAGATTCGGCGAGCTACTCACCGCCGGCGACGTCGACCCGTGACTGCATGATCCGCAGGCACTCAATGCGATCGCAGCGAGCGCGCTCACGCAGAGCTTCTTGATCATTTTTCGCTGCGTCCTTTCTTGCGTCCATAGAGTTGATGGAGCGCGTCGAGCATCAGCGCCGCGACTTCGATCCGGCGTGCGTCTTCGGCATGCGAGACGGCGATCCCCGCAATGAGCGCCGCGAATCCCGGCGCTTCGGGCCGCGCGAACTTCCCGTCTTTGACGTCGATGTCGTGCACGATCTCGGCGATCGCAGTGAGCCCCAGATCGGCGATCTCGAATCGCGCGAGCAACGTTTCGAACGTGCATGCGTCGCCGACGTGCGTGAACGTCCCTTCGTACATGTCGAAGGTGAGCTCGTCGTCGGAGGCGCGATATCCTTGCCCGGGAACGAACTTGAAGGTCGCGCGGTCGTCGATGAAACGCCGTATCAGCCACGCGCTCGCGATGCGATCGACATGGATGTTCTTGCGGGTGACCCACGTGCGTCCGCGATAGTCCGCGTGCGAGAGCGTTTCGTTTTCCGTCGCGGGGACCTTCTCGGCACGTCTCAGGCGACGTTCGAGGGCATCGACGGCGGACTCCGCGTTGACTCGTCCCGATCCCGAGAAGAAATCGATCGCCGCGAGCTCGGCGAGACGTTTGCGCAGGCGAACGAGATGCGCTTCGAGCTCGGGCCTTCGCTCGTCGTTTCGCGCGAGCCTCGACGGCAACCCGTCTAGAAGCTCGCGAGCTTCTTCGGCGGCGGCAGCATGATCTGCGTCTCGTGCCGCAATGAACAGGGCTTCGATTTGGTCGTCGCGCATTCCTTCGACGAACGCCGCTTGGCACAGCGTTGCTTCGCCGCCGTCGCTCGAGATCTCGCGAGCCACCCACTGGAAGTCCTCTTGCGTCTGCTCGCTGAGCGGGAGGACGTAGACGGAATTTTTGATCGCGACCGCGCCGA
>JAICXU010000415.1 GCA_025934595.1 Polyangiaceae bacterium
AAGGACGCGCCCGTCTTGGCGCTTCCCGACCGTCGCCCGCCGAAGCGAGAAGACGCGCCGCGCCCGCAACACGCGGCAAAGAAGCCCGCGGGCGAAAAGCCGAAGCGCGAGCTGCCTCCGTATTTGCGCGTCGTGAAGTAAGGCGAGAGCGTCGACGTGAAATCCGCGCGCGGGCTGCTCGTCGCGCTCGCGATCGCGCTTTTGGCTGATTTTACGCTGGATCGCGTGATCCCCGACTCCAGCGTCCGGCAGCTCGCGATGCTTGCATGTTGCAACATGGTCGTCGCGCTCTCGCTCAACGTCATCAACGGCATGGCGGGACAATTTTCGATCGGCCACGCCGGCTTCCTCGCGCTCGGCGCGTACGTCGCGGCGATCGTCGCCTCCCACGTGCATCTCGCCCTCGGCGGCGGCGACGTCACGTTCGCAAGGTCGCTGATCGTCGTCCCCGCATCGCTCGCTCTCGCCGCGCTCGTCGCGGGAGCATTCGGATTCTTGGTGGGCCTTCCGAGCTTGCGTCTCCGTGGCGACTACCTCGCGATCGTCACGCTCGGATTCGCCGAGATCGTGCGGCTCGTCATCGCCACCGCGCGCGCGGGCGATCAGACGTGGCTCGCGAAGCTCGGCGGTCAAACCGGATATGCCGGCGCCGAGGACGCGGGCATTCCTCTCTACGCGGGCCCGTTTTGGATCATCGGCATTACGGTGCTCGCGATCGTGGTCGCGTGGCGTCTCAAAATGTCGGGCTGGGGCCGATCGATCCGCGCGCTTCGCGAAGACGAAATCGCGGCCGCTGCCGTCGGCGTCGATCCCACGCGCGCGAAGGTCACCGCGTTCGTCGTATCCGCAGCGGGCGGCGGGATCGCGGGAGGCATGCTCGCGATCATGCGCGACGGCACGCCGATCGTTCAGCCCGATTCGTTCGGATTCCAGGCCACGTTCGACGCCGTCACGATGGTGATCCTCGGCGGGTCCGGCAGCGTGAGCGGCGCTGTCGTCGGCAGCTTGATCATCACGTTGTCGGTGAAGGCCATCGAGCTCCTGCAAGCGACCGACGCCGTGCAAGCGCTGAAAGCGAGCTACGAGTCGCTCGATCTCAATGCGCTTCGCATGATGATCTACGCGGCGCTCCTCGTGACGCTCATGATCCTGCGACCCGACGGGATCTTCGGTGAGCGCGAAATACGGCTATTTTCTCGAGCCAAACGCGATCGCGCGGATTCGACGCGCGCGTAGCTCGGCATCAACGACAGGCGGACGATTGCTTGATCGTGCACGTCTTGTCCAGACAAACGGCAGGCGGCATGCAGTCGGGCCCGGCGATGACGTCGCACGACTGTCCGACGGTTGCGGACGGAATGCAGATGCGCGGCTCGTCGGGTCCGGCTTCGGGGCCTGCCTCCGGGCTCGCGCGACACGTGCCGCCGGTGCATTGATTGAGATTGTTGTCGCAATCGGAGTCGGAAGGCGCGAGCTGGATTTGCGAGCACTGATGTGACGCGGGATCGCACGCGAAGCCTTGCTCCACGTTGCACGGGGTGGTCGCCGCATTGCAGCTCGCGCCGCCCGTCCCGAGCGCGACGCACGTAGCTCCGGACCCGGCGTCGCCCGAAATGAAGCCGCCGTCGCCGACGACAGGCGCGACGCACGCGAAGCCTTCCGCGCAAGGTTGCGTGTCGCTGCACGAGTAGCCGTTCGTTCCGCCCGACGCGCAGAATCCGCCCGCGCACGTGAGGCCGAGACCGCACGGCGTGGCCGACGTGCACACATCACCGGCTTTGCCCGGCGGATTGATGGAGCAGAGACCGCATGCGCCCGGGCTCGACGACGTGACTTTGCAGAGACCCGACGTGCATTGCGAGCTGTCGATGCAGGCCTTGCCGCCGGCGAGCGTGCCCGGCTTCGTGCCGCACGCGGGAAGCAAAGTACCCGCGTTGTAATCGTCGCAGCTTTGAGCGCGAAGCGCGCTCGCGCATTCGGACGCGTCGTTCGACGTGAGACCCGTGCCGTCTGCTTGCAGCACCGCCACGCACTGTTGCTTTTCCTGACCTTCGCACGTGACCTCGTCGCCGAACTCTTGCTGCAAGAGAAACGGCGCGCAGTCCGAGAGCTTTTTGCAGATCGACGCCGCCTCTTCGTTGCAGCCCTGGTCGACGTCGATGCTCGTGTCTTGCGCCTTCGCGCACGACGCGCCGGAAAGCGCGAAAAAAGCGGCAGATAGGACGACGGCCGCCATGGCCAGCGTCGTCCTTCGCCGGCCAAGCCCGCGTCCAGAAAGGTTTAAGAGCGTCACGGAAAGGTCCCCGAAAAAGTTTATTAGCCTATAGGCGATAATACGTTCGGATGCTCCTCGATCTTCGCGGCGTCTCGAAAAAATTCGGGGGATTGCGCGCCATTCACGACGTCAGCTTCGGCGTCGCGAAAGGTCGAATTTTCGGTCTCATCGGGCCGAACGGCGCGGGCAAGACCACGCTCTTCAACGTCGTCTCCGGCGTCGTCAGCCCCGATGCCGGAGAAGCGCGGTTCGAAGGCGCCGATCTGGGAGCGATGAAACCCGCGGAAATCGCCGCGATTGGCATCGCGCGCACGTTCCAGAACGTGCGCCTCTTTTCGGAGCTCACCGTCGTCGAAAACCTCCTCGTCGCGAGCGAGCTCGGAAGAAAAACGCGCACGATGGCGGCGCTCCTCCGCACGCGCGCGCATCACGCAGAGGAAGAATCGCTTCGGAAAAATGCGCTCGAAATGCTGCGCGTGTTCGAGCTCGAGAAGCTCGCGGAGGCCAAGGCCACTTCGCTCGCGTACGGCAACCAGCGGCGCCTCGAGATCGCGCGCGCGATGATGCTCCGGCCGAAGCTGCTTCTCCTCGACGAGCCCGCCGCGGGCATGAATACGAAAGAAGGAGAAGAGCTCACGACGCAAATTCGGTGGCTGCGCGACACGTTCGATCTCACGGTGATGCTCGTCGAGCACAACATGCGTGTCGTGATGGCCTCGTGCGAGGAAGTGCACGTGCTCGATCACGGCGAGACGATCGCGCACGGAACACCCGCCGAAATTCGGAACGATGCGCGCGTCATTGCGTCGTACCTGGGCACATCGGCAGAAGCATGAACCTCGCGCATCCCACGAGAAAACAGCCCGATTTGCACGGCGAGCCACTCCTCGCGATCGAAAATCTGCACGTGCATTACGGTGGAATCGAAGCGCTGAAAGGCGTGAGCCTCCACGTGGACGCGGGCGAGATCGTCGCGCTCGTCGGCGCGAACGGCGCCGGAAAATCGACGACGCTGAAAGCGATCGCGCGTCTCGTGTCCTCGTCGGGCACCCTTCGCTATGCAGCTCGCGATCTCACGAGCTTGAACGCAGAAGCCGCCGCGCTCGCGGGCATCTCGCTCGGTCCGGAAGGTCGCGCGATTTTTCCGACGCTCACCGTCCGCGAAAATTTGGAGCTCGGTGCGTACGGTCATCGCGATGCGAGCGCCATGAAGGAAACCGAAGCCGACGTCGTCGCGCTCTTTCCGCGTCTCGGCGAGCGCATGCAACAGAGCGGGCAAACGCTCTCGGGAGGTGAGCAGCAGATGCTCGCGATCGGCCGCGCGCTGATGGCGAGGCCGTCGCTCTTGCTGCTCGACGAGCCTTCGCTCGGAATCGCGCCGAAGCTCACGGAGCTCATTTTCGAGGCGATTTCGACGATCGCGAAGAGCGGGATGACGATCTTGCTCGTCGAGCAAAATACCCGCGTCGCGCTTTCGGCGAGCGCGCGCGCGTACGTGCTCCGCGCAGGCGAGAACGCGCTCGAAGGTTCATCCGAGGATTTGGCGAAGCGCGATGACGTTCGCGCCGCGTATCTTGGCGGGTGATCATGAAATGGATCGTCACGGGTGGAACGGGGTTCATCGGACGAGCGCTCGTGCGCGCCGTCGAAGCTCGCGACGACGACGTCGTCGTGCTCTCGCGAAAACCCGCCGAGGCGCGCGGTCGCGTGCGCACGGTGGTGTGGACGCCCGAAGCCCATGGCGCATGGATGCACGAGATCGATGGCGCGGACGTCGTCTGTCATCTCGCGGGCGAGCCGATCGCCGAAGGTCGGTGGTCGAACGAACGCCTAGAAGAAATTCGATCGAGCCGCGTCGTCTCCACGGATCTCGTAGCGCGTGCGATCGCGGAATCGGCACGAAAACCAGGCGTTTTCATCAGCGGCTCCGCGGTCGGTATTTACGGGATGCGGAAAGACGACGAGGAGCTCGACGAAAATTCGCCCCTCGGCACCGACGTGCTCGCCGAGATTTGCAAAGCGTGGGAAGCGGCCGCGTCGCCGGCGCGTGATGCGGGCGTGCGCGTCGTGCATCCGCGCACGGGT
>JAICXU010001075.1 GCA_025934595.1 Polyangiaceae bacterium
CGTTCAGTCGATTCGCCGAAAATCGGCTCGTGAAGCGTCTCGGTCGCGGCGCGCCCGACGTCGTTTCGCTCATGTCGCAACGAAGCGGCGAGCGCATCGAAGACTGCGCGCACGTGTGGGCGAGAGCTCTCGCCGCGCGCGAGTTCGAATTCGACAAGCCGAACGGCGACGAGATCGTCATCTTGCGCCGCCTCACCTTGATGTACGCGAAGACCATGCGCTCGATTTGAGCAAACTCCCCCCTAGGTAAAAAACCCATCGTGCAAACCGAACAATTCGCGCAGACGTTCGACAGCCTCAAATCCGGCATTTCCCGCATCGTCGTCGGTCAAAACGAGCTCGTCGACGGCGTCCTCGTCGGCCTGCTCGCGCAAGGTCATGTCCTCATCGAGGGCGCGCCCGGCCTCGGAAAAACGTTGGTCGCGCGCATGCTCGCGGCGGTGAGTGGCGCGAGCTTCAAACGCATCCAGTTCACGCCGGACTTGATGCCGAGCGACGTGACGGGCTCGAACATCTTCGATCGTCAATCGAACTCGTTCACGTTCATCGCCGGGCCGATCTTCGCGCAGCTCGTCTTGGCCGACGAGATCAACCGCGCGCCCGCGAAGACGCAGAGCGCGCTGCTTGAAGCGATGCAAGACAAGCAAGTCACCGTCGACGGCACGTCGCGCACGCTCCCCGCGCCGTTCGCCGTCATCGCGACGCAAAATCCAATCGAGTCCCAAGGCACCTATCCCCTGCCCGAGGCCCAGCTCGATCGCTTCCTCTTGAAGCTCACGGTCGGCGATCCCGCGCGCGACATGGAACGCACGATCGTGCGGCACCACGCGAACGGCTTCGATCCCGCCGATTTGTCGCAAATTCACGCGATCGTGAAGCCCGACATCTTGGTCGACATGCAACGCTGCGCGCAGGCGGTGCGCATCGACGACGCCGTGGTCACGTACATCGTCGATCTCGTGCGAGCCACACGCGGCGATCGCTCGCTCGAGCTCGGCGCCTCGCCACGTGCGTCGATCGCATTGCTTCGCGCAGCGCAGGTCATCGCCGCGAGCCAGGCGCGCGACTTCGTGACACCGGACGACGTGAAGCCGATGGCGCTTCCGGTGCTCCGTCATCGCGTGATGCTTCATCCCGACGCGCAGCTCCAAGGCATCACCGCCGACGAGCGCATCATCGAGCTCGTGAAGAGCGTGCCCGCTCCGCAGGTGGCGCTTTCGTGATTCCGACGCGTCGCCTCGCGTGGCTTGGCGGGGTCGCGACGCTCGTCGCGCTCGTGGCTGCGTATGCGAGAGCCGCGCTCTTTCCGCTGATCGCCATCGACGGCGTAATCTTGCTCGCCGCTCTCGTCGATATGCTCATTTCATCCGGGAAAAAGCGGGTGATCGTGGAGAGGCAAGCCCCGGAGATTTTTTCCGTGGGTCGTCCGAACGCGGTTGCTCTCGAGCTCCGCAATACGAGCGGCCGAAAGCTCCGAGGCTACGTCGTCGACGATCCCATCGAGCGCACCACGACGACGGGGCTGCCCGCGAAGATCTCGTTGCCTCCCCATGGAGGCGCTGCCGTTCGTTACGAGGTGATACCCAGCGAGCGCGGCGCGCGAAGCTTCGGCGCGATCACGGTGCGCTACACCTCGCGCCGCGGCCGCGGCGCGCGGCACGAAAAGACGGAGCACGCCCAGCCCGACGAC
>JAICXU010000378.1 GCA_025934595.1 Polyangiaceae bacterium
GAGCGAGATGAGCGAAGAGGCATGCGCGTCGCCGTGCGCGCGCGCCCAAATCGCGATGATGAGCGCGCCGATCGGTGGACCGAGGATCGCGAGGGGATGGGGCGAGGACGGATCGCGCGCTCCGAACAGCACGCGGACGACGAGAGCGAGGGTGGCCACGCACGCGAGAGGCGTACGCGCCACCGCGAGCGACGGTCCGCCGAGCACGAGCGCTGCCGCGAGGAGACCGAAACCGGCGCCCACTGCCGTGATGGCGTCGAGCTTCTGACGTCGCCGCTCTTTCGCGCTTCGAGCCGATCGCGGCACTTCGCTCTTTGCGGGGCTGTCTTCGCTGTCGGGCGCGCTCGCTTGCGCGACGTCGGCCGCGGACGATGTCGCGACGTGGATCGATCGCAGCGTCGTCGGGCTCGCGGGCAGCTCGTCGGGCTTCATCGAGGGCGGCGCCAGCTCCTCGATCTTGGGACCCGATGCGCGCTCGCCGGAGACGGGCGCCGTCATCGTGACGGGTGGTGGATCGGCGGTCATCGTCTCGCGAATACGCGACGACCGTCCTTCGAATGCATCGCGCTTGCACGCGAGATCGCAGTAATAGACGAACACGCCGTTCTGGATCGCGACCTGCCCCGCGCGGAGCGGATCGATCGCCTTGCCGCACGCCGGACACGTCGGCGACGACGCGGGCGTGCTCGAACGGGCATTTGCATCATGCATGCGACATCCGGGGATCGCGTGAGACCCGCCGGGTGTCAAGCCTTGCCGCAAAATTGCAGGGGAATTTAGGCCGTTTTCAGCTCCGAGAGCACGCCGCGGACGAGCTTCACGCCGTCCGCGAGCTCGGCTTCGGTGACGACGAGCGGCGGTGAAAATCGAAGCACGTTCTCCCCCGCCGCCGTGAGCAAGACGCCCGCATCGAAAATCTTCGGAAGGATCTCGCGGGCGATGAAACCCTTCTTCAGCACGAGCCCGCGCAAGAGTCCCGCGCCACGTGCGCCTTCGCAGACGTTCGGCAGCTCCTTCGCCGTGGCGTCGAGCATTCGGCCGAGCGCTTCGCCTTTGAGCCTGGCACCTTCGACGAGATTTTCCTCGTCGAGAATTTTCAAGACGGCAAGGGCTGCTGCGCATGCGAGCGCGTTACCGCCGAACGTCGAGCCGTGCGTTCCGGGAGGCAATGCGCCGGCGAGCTCCTCGGTCGTGAGCATCGCGCCGATCGGAAATCCTCCGCCGAGCCCTTTCGCGAGCGCGATCGCGTCGGCCTTCGTCTCGCCTTCGTGACCGAGAAATTTTCCGACACGGCCGATGCCCGTTTGCACCTCGTCGATCAAGAGGAGCGAGCCGTTCTGCGTGGCGAGCGCGCGAAGGTCCGCCAAAAATCCGCGTGGCGCCGGGAGCACTCCGCCCTCGCCTTGCACCGGCTCCACGATGATCGCGGCGACATCGGCGTTCAGATTTTTCCCCACTGCGTCGAGGTCGCCGTAAGGCACGTGCGTGACCGGACCGAGATCGCCGTAGCCTTCACGGTATTTCGGCGTCCCCGTCATCGACAGCGCGCCGAGCGTGCGGCCGTGAAAGGCGTTGTCGAACGCGATGACGCGAAGCCTATTTTTTTCGCCCTTCGCGTAGTAATGCCGGCGCGCGAGCTTGAGCAGCGCTTCGTTCGCTTCGGTGCCCGAGTTGCAGAAAAAAGCGCGGGAGTAGCCGGTGCGTTTGCAGAGCTCGTCGGCCAAGCGAATGTTCGGCTCGTTGTAAAAGTAATTGGACACGTGCATCACGCGTCCGGCTTGCTCCTCGATCGCCGCGACGAGCTTCGGATGCGCGTGCCCGACCGCGCTCACCGCCACGCCCGCGCAGAGGTCGAGCCACCTTTGTCCCTTCGCATCGAAGAGGACGCAGCCTTCGCCGCGCACGGGCACGAACGCTGTGGGCTTGTAGTTCGGATAGAGGCGACGCTTGGCGATCTCGAGAAGATCTTCGCTCACGGCAATGGCTCCTTGTTCGTTTTCGAATGTAGCGTCCCACGACGATGGACTAGTGAAAACGTCCAGATTCGCAAATTCGACTAGTCCAGCTCACTTGCGCGCGGCGAGAAGCGTTCGAGCGATTTCGGCGAACCCTTCGCCCATTTCTTTCGCCGCGACGAAGCGCGGAGGAACGGCGATGCGCGCGACGTATTTGCGCACGTTCGCGACGCCGAAGGTCGCACGAAATGCCGAAAAACAAGCTGAATCGTTGCCGCTGTCGCCCACGAACGCGTAGCGGGCAAGCACGGCGCCGGCGCTCACGCCGAAGCGCTCGCAGACGAATCGGACGGCGCCGCTCGCCTTGTCGTCCTCGTCGAAGGACGCGTGCAGGTGGACGCTCGAGCGCGTAGTGCGCGCGCCGAATCGGCGGGCGGCTCCGTCGATGAGATCGGCACGATCGGTCGGCATCTTGACGCGCTCGCCGATGTCCCAGGTCACGTCGGAGACGCGCGCGCCGACGTCGTCGGCAAGCCTCGCTTCGGGCACGACCTTCGCGACCTCTTCGATGATCTGCGCGAGCCGGATCCTTCGTGTTCTTCGCTCTCGTTCGTTGCAGCTTTGGAGAAGCCGCACGCCCGCGCCTTCGCGCACGACGTGCACGGCGCCGTTCTCCGTGACGACGCCGTCGATGGGCCACTGCCGCGCGATGACCTCGCCCCAACCCGACGGGCGTCCGGTGACGGCGACGAGACGGAGCTTCGCGTCGTGCAAATCCCACAGCGCGCCGAACGCTGCGCGCGTGAGGAGACCGTGCGAAAGCAGCGTGTCGTCGAGATCGAAGAGCACGCCGTCGATGCGGCGCGCCTCTTCTTGGGCGAGCTCCGAGAGCGGCTTCATCGCTTCACCGCGGCTCGATGCGCGCGAGCAAAGCCTTCAAATAAAGGCCTTCCGGAAACGCCGCGCTCACGGGGTGATCGGCCCCTTGGAAGCCGCGATCGTAGACGTAAGCGTGCACGTTCGCGCGGAGCGCCCCTGTCGCGAGCGCGCGCGTGAGCGCCCACAAATCCACCGCGGCCGAGCACGAGCACAAAACCAGCGTGCCTCCATGAGTGGTCGCGCGGCATCCGAGCTCGGCCAATTTCGAATACGCGACGAGCGCCTGATCTTTCGCGCTGCGCGTCGGCGCGAGCCGCGGAGGATCGACGATGACGAGATCGTAGCCGCCCTGCGCGCCGGCTTCTTGCAGCGCTTTTCGCGAGTCGCGCTTCGAAAATTGAATTTTGCCTTCGAAGCCGTTCACGCGCGCGCATTCGGCCGCGACCTCGAGCGCGAGCGCGCTCTCGTCGACGGCGGTGACCGATTTCGCTCCGCCGCGTGCCGCGGCCATCGCGAACGGCCCGACGTACGAATACGTGTCGAGCACACGAGCGCCGTGCGCGAGCGCTTCGACGCGCGTGCGAAGCGGACGTTGATCGAAATAAAATCCGGTCTTCTGTCCGAGCTCGAGAGGAATTCTGTACGCGAGCCCGCGCTCGCGAAACGTGAGCTCTTCGATCTTTTCGCCGCGAATCACGCCCGTCTCCGGCGTGAAGCCTTCGTGCTTCGCGATTTGCGGCGGCGTGCGCTCGATGATCGCGCGCGGCTTGAGCGTGTCTTGCACCGCGCCCAAAATCAGATCGGCGCGCGCATGCATGCCGAAGGTGAGAAATTGCACGACGGCGACGTCGTCGAATTTGTCCACGATGAGACCCGGAAGGCCATCGCCTTCCGCATGCACGACACGAAACCCTGTCGTCTCCTCCGTCGCGATCTTCGTGCGCTCTCTCCATGCGAGCGCGTGCGCGATGCGCGAACGAAAAAGCTCGCCGTCGACTTGCGTCTTCGGATCGCGCAAAAGCAAACGGACCGGGATCGCGGACCCCGGCGAATAAAATCCGCGACCGAGGACGTTGCCGCGCGGGTCGACGACGCTGACCTCGTCGCCCGCCGTCGCGCCGCCCTCGACGCGATCCACTGCTTGGGCGTACACCCATGGATGACCGGCCCAAACCGGCTGCACATGACCAGGCTTCAGCCGAAGTGTGGGTAAAGGCTGGGCTGCCATGGCCCGCTTATACACCGACGCTGGTGCACGGCACGACGTGAACGAGGGGTGACAGGCCAGAGAAAACGCCTTTTAATTCTCGGGCTCTTCGTGGCACTTGGGTTGCTTAGAAGACGTTCTGAGGCACGATTCCCATGACGATGTTCCGCATGTCGAACCTTCCGAAATTGGCCATGGCATCCGCGTTTGCGCTCATGAGCGCAGTCGGCGCCGAAGGGATTGCCCGCGCGCAAACCCCGCCGGCCACGCAGGGCGGTCAGCCCTTGCCCACGCCGCCGGCCGCGCAGCCGTGTCCTCCGGGGAGCTGGTTTTGTGATGGCGGATCAGCGCAAGGCCAGAGCAACTTGCAGCCGCTTCCGGGCACCGAGCAAGCGCCCGCGCAGAGCGCGAACGGCGTCACGTATTCGGGTCAAGCTCCCGCGCCGCCGCCCGTCGTCATCTATCAACCCGCGCCGCAGCGCTCGACCGTCGTCGTCGTCGGCGAGCCGCCTCCGTACAAATATACGCCGCGTCCGGCCCCGAGACGCCGCAGTGAATGGGGCCTCAATCTGCATCTCGAAGGCATGCCGATC
>JAICXU010000068.1 GCA_025934595.1 Polyangiaceae bacterium
CGGGGGCGCTTGGAGCCCGTAGTGAGCGGCGCCGTGTTTGGGCCCAGACGCTCGGCCGCCTCCAGCTCGGTCCGGAGGCCCTGCAGCTCGGCCTTGTAGTCGTCGACCAGCGTCTCGAGCTCGTGCACGCGCCTCGCTGCGATCTCGGGCTCACACGTTCGGTAGTGCCACGCGATGCTGTTGGATTTTTTTTCGATCGTGCTGCCGCTCGTGCGGCGCGCCGTGTCCTCCAAGATCGGAAGCACCGTGGCGTGCCATGTGGTGTCGATGCGGCCGCTGTTCACCCAATCGTCGCCGGGCTTCGCACGCCACCAGAGACAATGCTCGGCGTAGAGCTCGACCGCGAAGCGACCGAACCAACGATCGATCTCCTCGCGCGCGCGGCCGCTGACGATTTGCACGTGCGCGCCGGGACGTGCGGCGAGAGCGGCGATCAAATTCAAGAGCTCGGCGTCGGGCGCGGCGAGCGAAGGGATGCGCGCGAAAGGCACGAGGGTGCCGTCATAATCGATGGAAAGGCCGAATTTCTCGGCTTTTGCGATCGATTCCACGAGCTCTCGAGACGGCACCAAAGTCGAAATCATCAGCGAAGATCGGCTCGCGGTGTGATCGAGCGTGCTCAAAAAAGAATCTCGCCACGCTCGGACGTCGTTCGTGAATACGCGCGCGCGGAGAGATCGCATGCGGGCGCGTTGCTCGTCCTCGGGCATGACGAGCGCGTGTTTGATCTCCGCCGCGAGCCTTTCGACGTCGTTCGGATTCACGAGGAGCGCCTCGCTGAGCTCCGCGGCCGCTCCCGCGAACTCCGACAACACGAACACGCCGTCGTCTTTTTGCCGGCACGCGACGTACTCCTTCGCGACGAGGTTCATGCCGTCACGAAGCGGGGTGACGAGCATGACGTCGGCGGCGGAATACATCGCCGCCACATCGGCCTCGGGTAAGGATCGATAGAGGTAGCGAAGGGGCGTGAAATCCACGCCTCCATACTGGCCGTTCACGCGACCGACCATCTCGTGCACGTCGTCGCGGAAGTCCGAATACGCCTGCACGCGCTCGCGCGTCGGCACGGCGAGCTGCAAAAACTGCACTTTGTCGCGCCACGTCGGCTCGCGCTCCAGGAAGCGTTCGATCGCGAGGAAGCGGCGCTGGATGCCTTTCGTGTAATCGAGACGGTCGATGCCGAGCACGAGCTTTCGCCCGCGCGCCGATTCACGTACGCGCACCGTTTCTTCGACGACCTCGTCGCTTCGCGCGAGCTCCGCGAAATGGCTTGCGTCGATGCCGATCGGAAAGGCGTCGATGATCGTCGTGCGGCCGTCGCTCGAAATGTAATCGGCGCGGTGCTCCACGCCGAGCACGCGCACGGCGGCCGACTAAAAATGATGGGCATCCTCGGCGGTCTGGAAGCCGAGGACGTCTGCGCCGAGGAGGCCGCGCAAGATTTCCTCGCGCCACGGCAAGATGCGGAAGATTTGCTCCGCGGGAAACGGCACGTGCAAAAAGAAGCCGATGGCGGCGCCTGGAATTCTCTCGCGCAAGAGGCGCGGAACGAGCGTGAGCTGATAGTCGTGGATCCACACGCGATCGCCTGGCTGGTACGCGTCCGCGATGGCGCGCGCGAAGCGATCGTTCACCGAGCGATACGATTGCCAATCGCGATGTGCGTCGAGACGAACCTTGTCCGACAAATAGTGGAGGAGCGGCCAGAGCACGCCGTTCGCGAAGCCGTCGTAGTAACGCGCGACGTCGGCGGGCGTGAGATGGACGGCTTTCGCGCCGAGCTTGGCGAGATGCTCGTCGACGCGCGCCATGTCATGCGGCCCGAGCTTGCCGAGATCGCCCGGCCAACCGATCCACAGCATGTCTTTGCCGACCACCGAGCGCAGCGCCGTCGCGAGCCCACCCGCCGATGGGCGCGCTTCGATTTCTCCGTGGTCGATGCGGAGCGTCACCGGCAGGCGATTGCTCGCGACGATCAGGCGACTCATGAGCCCACACTAGCGACATTCGTCCGACTCTTGTTCCACTTGTGTGCTTGCGCTTCGATCGTGCCGAGGATCGTGAACGCCGCTTCGCATTCGCGTCGGCGCCCGGCGCACACAGAGGAACGACGAAAGTCCACGCGTGGACGCGCGCGCGTTCGCCGAATTTGCCGCTGTTTTTCCGTCATTTTTGCGAGAATCGACGCTCCGCGCGTTTCGCTGCGCACGGCACGCTGGCTGCAATTCTCGAGAGTCGTTGCGAGCGCGGGATTCATCCGATTCGGGTGGAGCGCTCCTCAGGAGGCTTCGGTCATGATGCGATCTTCGGCGTTGGTGCTTGCGACTCTATCCACGATCTCGATGCTCGGATGCGCGGCTCGCCATCAGCAGAGTGGCTCGGACGACGGAACGGCGGCGGCCGGCGACGACGCAGCGCAAGTCGAGAGCGACACGGAATCGTTCGGCTCCATGTTCGCGGCGAGCGATGGCAACGGTGGGCTCGCGCCGTCGAGCTTTTCCGGCGGCGATCTCTCGACGGAAGGTTTACCGTCCGCGAACAATTTTCCGAACCTCTCGCCTGCGGGCTGCGTGACCGAGACGCAAGACGCGGCGACGCAGACGAACACGTACGTCTTCGCCAATTGCACGGGCCCGTGGGGCTTCGTGCACTTGAAGGGAACCGTGAGCGTGCAATGGCAAATCGTCTCTGCCACCGAATTGAAGCTCACGTACGCGGCCACGAATTTCGAGATCAACAAGGCCACCATCGCGCAATGGAATGCGACCGCCGACATCACGGCGAGCGGGAACGATCGCGACATGGCGTGGCACGGTCAATTCAACGGAACGACCGGCGGCGGCCGAGCGTTCTCGCGCGTGAACGACAAAGACATCAAGTGGACCGCGGGCGAGGGATGCATCTCCATCGACGGTCAATCGACGGGCAGCGTCACGGGCAAGAACCTGACGACGAAGGTCATCGCGTACAAGCGGTGCGTCGCCGAGTGCCCGGAGGCGAACAGCGAAATCGACATCCACAACGACGACAACGGCAACGACGTCGACGTGACGTTCCAAGGCGGCGCCAAAGCCGACATCACGTTCACGAACGGATCGAACGGCAACACGGTGTCGCTCGATATTCCGCTCGCCTGTGGCAGCTGAAAAAAGAAACCGCCAAGCCGCGAAGACCGCCAAGAGGTATCTGGATTTTGATCAGCCTTGGCGGCTTGGCGGTTCGCGTTGTGGACCCTTTACATGTGAAGCATCCAGGGGTAACGGATCGGACATGGCGGAGACCCCGAAAGTCGTCACTCCCTCGCATTTTCCGAAGCCGCGCGGTTACGCGAATGGCTATGTCCAGAACGTCACCGAAGGCGCGCGGATCCTGCATATTTCAGGGCAAATCGCGTGGGATTCGGACGCGCGGATCGTCTCCAGCGATTTCGCCGTGCAGTTTTTGCAATCGCTCGACAACTTGATCGCCGTGGTGCGTGAGGCGGGCGGCGGCACCGAGCACATCGTGAAGCTGCTCGCGTTCGTCACCGACCTCGAAGCGTATCGCGCGGCGACGAATGCGATCGGCGAAGGGTGGCGAGCGCGGCTCGGCAAGACGTATCCGGCCATGAGCCTCGTGAAGGTCGCGGGGCTCCTCGAGCCGGGCGCGCTCGTCGAGATCGAAGGCATCGCGATTCTGCCGCCGGTGAGCCCGCGGTGAGCACATGACCGCGAAGCCAAAAGTCGACGACAGCAAAGACATCTCCGTGAGCTTGTGGGTGCGACTTCTGGAGTCGCACAACTTGATGCTGGCCGAGCTTCGGCGTCGGTTCGTTCCGGACAAGGGAGCGGCGTCACTGCCTCGGTTCGATCTCCTCGCGAACTTGATTCGGCAGGACGGGCAAACCCTCGCGTCGCTGTCTCGCCGCATGCTCGTGACGGCCGGGAACGTGACGGGTCTCGTCGATCGCGCGGAACGAGACGCTCTCGTCGAGCGTCGCGCCGACCCGCAAGATCGACGTCTTTCTCGGGTATTTTTAACGAAAAAAGGACGCGCGCTCATTGTCTCGCTCTTGCCGCGGCACGCTGCGCTCGTCGCGGATTTGCTCGAAGGGCTCGACGCGAAAGAACGACGCGAGCTCCGGCGCCTCCTCGGCAAGCTGCGGGGATCCTTCACGGAGCAAGCGGAGGCGGCGGAATGAGCAAGCCTGCTCAGGACGCGCGCAAGCCCACGCGTGATTTGTCGCCGAGATCATTTCGTTACGCGCTCGAGAACGGCGTCGCCCACATCACGCTCGACCGGCCCGACAAGCTGAACGCGCTCACGTTCGGAATTTACGAAGAGCTCGCGGACACGTTCGCGACACTCGGCGACATGAACGAAGTGCGTGCGATCACGATCACCGGTGAAGGCCGCGCGTTCTGCTCCGGCGGCGACGTCGAGGACATCATCGGCGAGCTCTTCGCGCGAGACATGAAAGGCCTCGTCGAGTTCACGCGTACGACGGGCAGGCTCATCGCGAACATTCGCAAAGCGAGGCGGCCCGTCGTCGCGGCCGTGAACGGCACGTGCGTCGGGGCCGGCGCCGTCATCGCGCTCGCGTGCGATTTCCGGATCGCGAGCGAAACCGCGAAATTCGGCTTCATTTTCCCCAAAGTCGGCCTCTGCGGCGCGGATATGGGCAGCGCGTATTTGCTTCCGCGCGTCGTCGGCCTCGCGCGTGCGAGCGAGCTCCTCTTCTTCGGCGACATCATCGATGCGAACGAGGCTTGTCGAATCGGTCTCGTGAACCGCGTCGTGCCGTTCGAAAAATGCGTGCAGACCGCACGCGATTGGGCAGACCGCTTGGCGACCGGCCCCGCGTTCGCGCATTCGATGACGAAGCAGATGCTCGAGAGCGAGCACGTGATGTCGCTCGATCAAGCCATCGAGGCCGAGGCGCAGACGCAAGCCATCTGCATGCAGCACCCGGATTTTCGTGCTGCGTTCGAGGCGTGGAGCGCGAAACGCGCGGTCACGTTCGAAGGCGCGCACGCACCGTTCCGGGCCAAGCCGTGAAAGCGCCGGTCGTCGCGTCGTCGGCGTTCGCGGACACCTCGCCGCTCTACGACGACGCATCGCGCGCGCTTGCGCAGAAGCTCGCGGCGATGGACCTCGAGACCGACGAATCGCTCCATGACGTGTCACGCGTGGGCGCGCGGCTCGCGTCGCTCGGTCTCTATGCGTATTTACGCAAAGTCGACACGCGGCATCTTTGCGTGATCCGCGAGCACCTCGCGTTTCATTCGCCGCTCGCGGATGCGGTCTTCGCGGTGCAAGGCCTCTGCATGAATCCGCTGATTCGCGCCGATCGCCGCGACGTGCTCGATGCGATGGAACGCGGGGAAAAAATAGGTGGATTCGCGCTCACGGAGCCCGGCGCCGGAAGCGACGTCGCTTCGATGCGCACGACGGCACGACGCGACGGCAGCACGTGGATCTTGAACGGGCACAAAACGCTCATCTCGAACGTCGGGATCGCGCATCACTTCGTCGTCTTCGCGAATGCGAATCCCGAGGCCGGCAAGAAGGGCATCAGCGCGTTCCTCGTTCCCGCCGATGCGCACGGCGTCGAGCTCTCGCGCATCGAGCTCTCCGGGGATCATCCGCTCGGACGCATCACGCTCTCGGATTGCCGTCTCCCCGCTGACGCGCTCGTCGGACAAGAAGGGCAGGGGCTCTCGCTCGCGCTCGGCACGCTCGGAATTTTTCGGACGACGGTGGGAGCGGCGGCGCTCGGGATGGCTTGGCGTGCGCTCGAAGAATCGGTGGCGCACGTGAATCGCCGCGAGCAGTTCGGCCAGAAGCTCGCGGAGCTGCAGCTCGTGCAAGCAAAAATCGCCGACATGGCGACCGAGCTCACGGCCGCGCGCTTTCTCGTCGCGAGCGCCGCGTATCACAACGAAGTGACCACGACATCGAGCGACGCCGCACGTCGCAGCGAAAACGGACGCCGCGCGTCGATGGCGAAAATGACCGCGACCGAAAGCGCGCAACGCATCATCGATCACGCCGTCCAGCTCCACGGCGGCATGGGCGTCGCGATCGGCACGAAGGTCGAGGAGCTCTATCGCGAGATTCGTCCGCTGCGCATTTACGAAGGCGCGACCGACGTCTTGAAGCTCATCATCGCGCAGTCGATCTTGAAAAATCGATCATGAGCGAGCTGTTTTCCCCGCTCGCGATTCGATCGATGACATTGCCGAATCGCCTGGTTTTGCCCGCGATGGTGACGCGTCTCTCGGGCGAGGACGGACTCGTCAACGAGGACATCCGTGCAAGATACACGCGATTTTCGAAGGGCGGCGTGGGCCTCGTCGTGCTCGAGGCGATGGCGGTGCATTCGGCGAAGAGCGGCCCTCTTCTGCGGATCTCCTCGGACGAGTTTGCGCCCGGCCTCTCGGATCTCGCGAAGCGATGTCACGCGGCGGGCCCGGGGATGGTCGTTCCGCAGATCATCCACTTCCTCAAGATCTCGCGATCGGGATGGCGACAGACCGTCGACATGCTTTCGCTCGCGGACATCGACGCGATCGTCGACGCCTACGGAGAAGCGGCGGCGCGCGCGCGGCGATGCGGCTTCGACGGCGTCGAGCTGCACATGGCGCACGCGTACACGCTCTCGTCGTTTCTCTCCGCGCTCAATCCTCGCAAAGACGACTACGGCGGCTCGCTCGAGAATCGCTTGCGGCTTCCGCTTCGTGTCGTGGAGCGCGTCCGACGTGAAATCGGGCTGGATTTCCCGCTCGGCGTGCGTTTCCTCGGCGACGAGTGCATTCGAAATGGCTACACGACGGTCGACGCGGCTCTCATCGCGGTGCGTCTGGCTCGCGCAGGGGTGGATTACATTTCGCTGTCGGCGGGCGGAAAATTCGAAGACGCGCGCGTCATTCCCGGCGAGCCGCTCTATCCGTACACCGGGTACTCGGGCGATCGCTGCATGCCCGGAAATCAATATCCGGACGGCGCGAACCTCTACATTCCGAGAGCGGTGCGCGCGGCGCTTCGTGAGGCAGGGCTCGAGACTCCCGTCATCGCCGTCGGAAAGATCGGAACGAAGGCGCTCGCCGAGGACGTCCTCGCGTCCGGCACGGGCGATCTCGTCGGCATGGCGCGCGCGCTCCTCGCCGATCCGGATTTGCCGAACAAGTGGAAAGACAATCGCGAAGATCGCGTCGTCAGGTGCATTTACGGAAACGTATGCAAGTCACTCGACGAAAATTTTCGGCGCGTCGACTGCACGCTCTGGCCGAAGAAGCTCGGGCAGGCGCCGGAGAGCCACGACGAGATTCCTCCGAAATGGGCAGAAAATGGCTCTCGAATACATGCAGAATACAGGCATGGCGCCGTCCTCGTGCGCTGGGAAAAAGCCACCGACAACGAAGCCGTGTACGGCTACCAGGTCTTCCGCTCCAAGAAAGCGGGTGTGCTCGTGCACCACGCGAGCGTGCGCGGCGTGTCGGCGCGCTACGAAGATTCGCGCGTGCTCGGAGGCGAGAGCTACACGTATGCGGTGCGTCCGTATGATCTCGCGGGCAACCGCGGCCCGATGAGCGAGAGCATCACCGTCGACGTTCCTGGTTGACCGCCAAGGCGCCGAGGTCACCAAGAAGAAAATATTTTTTTGTCGTTCTCGGCGGCTTGGCGGTTTCATTTCAGCACGTGCGCGTGCACGAGCATCGAGCCGAGCAAAAAGGACACTGCGTTCGCGACGGCGCTCACGCCGAATGCGCGGCGCCAATCGAGCGCCGTGAACACGAGCGCATAGACGCCGGTCTCAGCGAGCACGGCCCAGGACTCGGCGACGAGCGTGAGCATCGTGCGGTCGTCGGCGAAGATGCGCGCGAAGAAAAAGAACACGAGCGGGTGCGTCGTGAGATTCGCGACGAGGATGCCGCCGACGCGGCGAGGGATCGACGCCTCGACGCTCTTCAGGAGCGGGAACGCGACGAGGGCTTCGATCGTGAACGTGAACGCGAAGAAACGCAGCCACTCGAGCTCGTAGGCGTGGGTCACGCGCCCAGCGTCTCGCGGCGTCCGCGGCAGGCAAAATAAGCCAGAATCGCGATCTCGAAGTAACCGTGAAACGTCGCGAGGGACATATACGTGCGGACGGCGTGATGCGGATCGAACGCCGCCGTGCCCGCGAGCGCGAGCGCGAGGAGAGCGATGATCGCGAGAAGGGCGATCCCGAAATCGGCGTGAAGCGAGCGCGCCGTCATGCGGAACGTGAACGTGCCTTGTCCCGGAAGATTGTCCTGCGGGATCCACACGAGCCACGCCGCGTAGTGCACCGACTGCAGGAAGACGAACGAGAGCGCCGCACCGGCCGCGAGCCCCGGGGACGCGCCCGGCGCGAGGCTGCGACCGATCATCGAGAGATCGAAGCCGAAGCCGCGAAACGCATTCGCCGAAAACGCGAACGTCGCGCCCGAGAGGAGGAGCCCGACGCCTAGGACGAGCGCGAGCGCCGGCAAGAGCGCCGTCTTCTTGTTTTTGCGGAACAGAAAAATCCACGCGACGACACCGACGACGTTGTGAAGGTGCGCGAACACGACGCGCGTCATCGCCGCATGCCACGTCGCGAACGCGCCGAGCACGAGCAGCGGCGCGAGCAAGAAAAGAAGAGCGCGATTTTTCCCTTCGCGTGCGCCGGCGATGATCGACGCGCCAATCCACGCGACCGCAGTAGCGATCTCGAGGCCGGTCCAATGCGCCGGCGCCACGTGAAAGAGCTCGAGCACCTGAAACCCTACGAAAACCAGGGTTGCAGCGATGCTGACGAAAAGGATCTCGCGGGACACGCGTTGCCGGATGACGAGATAACGCGCGTCGCTCGCGAGATGCGGAACGCCGAGGACGATCGGACCGAGCACGAAGAGCCAGAGCGGACGCACCGCCGTCACCGCGAAGAGCGCCAGGATCTGCAGCGTGGCGATGAACGCGACGCGCGAGTCCTGACGCGCGATGATGCGTGTCAGCTTTCGGCTCTTCGTGGCCGCGGCAAGCGCCGCCTGCCGAGCCTCGTCGAGAGGCGCGGTGACGGCGTCGATGAAGCCCGCCGCGCGGTCGATCGATCCCAAGTTCATGGTCGGCTCGAATCGGATCCTGTCATCCGCGCTTTTTGCGCGAGAGCGCGAGACCCATCAATCCGAGGGCGAGCATGCCGAAGCCCGCAGCGCCATCGCGATCGCCGGGCGAGAACGAGCAGGAGGACGAGCTCGAGCTCGTCGACGAGCCGTCGCTGCCCGCGTCGGGGCGGGTCGTGACCGCGCCGCCGTCACTGCCGCTCGAGGATCCGCCGTCGC
>JAICXU010000561.1 GCA_025934595.1 Polyangiaceae bacterium
GCCGATCACCGCGATCGTGCCGCTTTCGTTCGATCCGTCGCGGCCTGACGGCACGGGGCCGTTCAAGGCGGATCACAAGGACGCGATGCTGGTACTCACGCGCAATTCGCGCGCGGCGATGGGACCGTCGCTGCTCGATGGGATCGACGTCGCCGCCGGAGACGATCTCGCGGCGTCGCTTCGCGCATTCGAGAGCGGCGAGGACGACATCGGTTGGCTCGGCAGCGGACTCCATGAGCCGCGCACGGGATCGAAGACGTTCGATGCAGGCGCGATCGGTTGGGCCGTGCTCGTCATCGGTCGCGAAGCATCGAGCTGGGACTCGCCGGGCATCGCGCAGCGCGTGTGCGACGGCGTCGCGCCTTCGCGGCTCGCTTATCTTTCGATGGGTCCGCCGTGGGCCTCGAGCGGCGCGGTAGCGTGGAGCGGGCCGCCGATCGATCTGCTCGCGCCGAGCGACTCGCCGTGGCTCGTGGAGCTCGCGAAGGCGGTCGCCGCTGCGATCTCGCAAACGTCGCACGAGGTGACGCCGCGATTCGTATCCGCCGCGGATTTCGCGCAACGACGAAAAGGCCGAAATTTCCCGCTCGCCGTCGATGCCGTGCGCATGCTCGGCCCGGGCGCGCTGGGAGCGATGACGGCGCTCGCGTCCGCCGATCCTTCGGCCTCTGCGGTCGATCTCGTGCGGCATCCGCCGAAGCTCGCGGAGCTTCCCGCGCGCTCGCTCACGCGCACGCTCCGTCTCGGCGTTCTCGGTGAGGTGCGCGTGCAAGGAGGTCGCGTCGGCGACTTGTCGCTTCCCACCGGTCGATCCGGTATCGATTGGGGGCTCGCTTCTCGAGCGCACAAGCACGCATGAAGCTCGCACCGCAGCTCGTTCTCGCATTCGGGTTCGTGGCCACGCTCTCGACGATGGGCCTCGGATGGATCGTGCGCGAGAGTCGCAGGAGCGAAGAGACGGCGCGCTTCGACGCCGACGTGAAAGAGGCGTGCGAGCGCATTCGCGACGAGGTCGTGCGCCAGGCCGATCGCGATCGCGTGCTCATCTCCGGCGCCTGCGGATCCGGCGAGCTCGTCGATCGCACCCTCGTCGCCATCGAAGCGAACGAAATCGAAGATCGGCGGCTCGGCCTCGCGTCGCTCGTTCCGAAAGAGCGCGAGGCGTTCGACTTCGACGCCCTCGCGCTCGTCACGAACGCGGGCGACGTGCTCGGCGCGGATCCCGCCGCGCTCCTCGGCCTCTCGCCGTCGGAGGTCGCGTCGCTCTCGAAAGAAGATCCTGCGAACTACTTGCACGGCAGCGGGGCGGTGACCGGGATCGTGTCGCGATGCAGAAAATCAGGCACTTCCGGGCATGCCGTCGCGCTCATCGGCGCACGTGATGCGAATGCGCTGCTCAAACGCGTGGGCAAGACGGTGGGCGTCGACGTCGCGATGGGCGTGCCGCCTGCGCCCGCCGCGAACGTGGCGCGGGCATCGTGTGATTTGCGGGACGCAGGCGGAAAAACGCTCACCCTCACCGTGGGAAAATCGAAAGCGTCGCTCGACGTGGCGCTCGCGCAAATCGATCAAGCGGTCCTCTTGTCGACTCTCGTGTCGATTGGCGGCGCGCTCATCCTCGCCGTCTTGCTCGCGCGAAGCCTCGGTCGTCCCATCGCCGAGCTCGCGGGAGAAGCGCGCAAAGTAGCGACGGGCGAAGCGCGCGCGGTCCGTGTGCGCGGGTCGAGCGAGGTCGCCGATCTCGTCGGCGCGTTCGATCGCATGATCGAAGATCTCGAAGGGACGCGACGAAGGCTCGCGGCGGTTTCGCGAGTTGCAGCTTGGCGTGAGGTCGCGCGCCGCGTCGCGCACGAAGTGAAAAATCCGCTCGCCCCGATCCGCGCCGCGGTCGAGACGCTGCGAAGGCTTCGCGCGCGGAACGATCCCGCGTTCGACGAATATTTCGACGAGGCCACGCGCACGGTGCTCGAAGAGGTGCATCGCATCGCGAACATCGTCACCGAGTTCACCCGTTTCGCACGATTGCCGCCGCCGAAGCCGGAGCCCGCCGATCTGCACGCGCTCGTGCGCCAAGTCGTCACCCTGCAACGCGCGAACGCGAAAGATGCGACGATCGAAATCGTCGAGAAAAACCAGCCTCTCAGCGTCCTGTGCGACAAAGAGCAGGTCGTGCAGGTGCTCACGAATTTGATCCAAAACGCCATCGAGGCGACGGCGTCTCTCGGCGACCGCGGCCTCATCGAGGTGAAGCTCGGCTCGCGCGAAGGTCGCGCCGAGATCGAGGTATCGGACAACGGACCGGGCGTCGCCGCCGACATGGCAGAGCGACTCTTCGAGCCCTATGCCACGAACAAACCGTCGGGGACCGGTCTCGGGCTCGCGATCGCACAGCGCATCGCGATGGAGCATGGAGGCGAGCTTTCGTACGCGCGATCGAATCGCGGCGGCGCTCGCTTCCGGCTCGTCTTGCCGAACGACGGCCCACCGCCGGTCAGCGAAATGCCGTCATCGAGTTGAGGGACCAGGCCGACCGGCGTCAGCGTTTTCGTCGCTTTTTCTTCACCGGCTTCGTCGGATGCGTGTGCGTCGTCGGATGCGCGTGCACGATCGCGACCGACGCGTCACCGTGCGTCGTGGCGAGGAAGCCGGCATCGTCGTCCTCTTCTTCTTCGTCCTCGCCCGCGTCGTCGAAATCGTCCGCGCTCGCGTCGATCACGCCGCTGTCCGCGTCGTCGCCGGCGTCCGAAATCTCGACGGCGCTCGTCGTCATCGCGACGCCGGCGTCGTCGTTCGTGGGGGTCGAGGCGAGCGCGCCTGCGTCGTTCGTGTCCGTGTTCTCCGCCACTTTCGTGAGCTCACCGTCGGTGGCTTCTCGCATTCTTTCTCCGAGCGGCGCGCGAAATGTCCACGCGCCCCACCCGAGAAGGCCGAGGATCCCGATCGCGAGAACGCGGCGGCCGAAGCGGCCTGATTTTGCGGGTTTCGTGGGCCCTGGCGCGATCGACGGGGGCGGCGCGCTCGAGGGGTGCTGCGACAGCGACGTTCTTCGCGCGCTCGGCGTCGCTGCGACGGTGGCCGATTTCGACATCGGCGCGGCGGCGGCACGCTCGCCGAGATCGAGCTTGATTGGCGCGGCGTGGAGCGTCGGCAAAATGCCGCTCGCGTTTTCCATCGTCTGCACCGCATGTGCAGCCGCTACTTTTCCGACCTTGGATCCGAACGGGCGCAGCGCCTCGGCGAGCTCGGCGACGTCTTGATAACGCGCCGCCGGCTCCTTCTCGATGCAGCGCATGACGATGCGTTCGAGCTCCGCGGGAAGATCCTCCTTCATCATGCGGAGCGGAACGGGCTCGTCGGCCACGATCATCGCGCAGATGGCGCCCGCGTTGTCGCCCTCGAACGGCAAGCGCCCGCTGAGGAGCTCGTAGAGAATGACGCCGAGCGCCCAGATATCGGTTCGCGTGTCGACGTCGCGCGACGCCTTGAGCTGCTCCGGCGACATGTAGCTCGGCGAGCCGATGATCTCGGTCGTGCGCGTGAGCTGGAGCTCTTGCCCGTCGCC
>JAICXU010001048.1 GCA_025934595.1 Polyangiaceae bacterium
GAACCAGAGCACCATCACGATGTGCACCGCTCCGAGCCACCAACGAAACACGCCGGGAATGTAGAGCGCGATGCCGGGAAGGACGATCGCGGCGAGGAGCACGGCGATGGTTCCGAAGAACGGAACGTCGCGCACGTCGTGGATGAAGCGCAGCGCCAGGCGGTCGCGCGTACGCAAATTGGATTGGGGCGCGTAGGTCGGGTCCGAGAGGGCGATGTTCATGCGGGCGCGAACGCTAGCACGACCGCTCGAAAGCGCCGGGAACTTCGCGTTTCCAGCTAAACTCCCGCGCCCGCATGACTTTCGATCTCGTCCGCGAACGCACCCGCCGGCACTTCGCGCGTCTCGCTCGACCGGAAGACGTGGTGCGAAAGCTCGTCGCCGTGCAGGCGCAGGATTACTTGGGATCGCTCTGGGCGATTGGGCTTCGCACGAGGCCGGCGACCGAGGCGAGCGTCGAGCGAGCGATCGCCGAAAAGAAGATCGTCCGCTCGTGGCCCCTTCGCAACACCCTCCACTTCGTCGCCGCCGAGGACGTGAGATGGATCCTCGAAATCGCGGGCCCCGCGGCCATCGCGCGCGCTCGCTCGCGACATGTGCAGCTCGGTCTCGACGAGGACGCGTTCAGGAAGTCGCGGCAGATCTTCGAGCGCGCGTTCGCGAGAGAACCGCTGCTCTCGCGAAAAGAAATGTACGAGGCGCTCGCGGCGGGGAAAGTATCTCCCGAGGGACAACGCGGCATTCATATTTTGGGACGCCTCGCGCAGGAAAACGTCATCTGTTTCGGTCCGCGTCGCAAGAAAGAGCAAACGTTCGCGCTATCGGACGAATGGCTGCCAAAATCGCACGAGCGAACGCGCGACGAGGCGCTCGGTGAGCTCGCTCGGCGCTATTTCGCAGGTCACGGTCCGGCGACGCTCGAAGACTTTCGATGGTGGTCGGGGCTCGTCACACGGGACGCTCGCCACGGTTTGAATCTCGTCGAGCGTGAGCTCGACCGACGAACCGTGAGAGATCGGATCCATTACTTTTCGCGCGCTTCGACCGGGCGCGCGCGATCCGACGATGCGCATCTCCTTCCGGCGTTCGACGAATATCTCGTCGCATATCGAGATCGCGAGGCGATCCTGAGAAAGTCGCCGGCGCTCGGCAAGCGGAGCTTGAACGACGGCGGCGGCATGTTGGCCCCTACCCTCGTCGTCGATGGACACGTGGTGGGCACATGGAAACGCACGCTCGGATCCAAGGTCACGATCGAGCTCGAGATCTTGGCGAAAATTTCGAGGGGCGAGCGGGCGCGCATCGAAGAGGCCGCGCGGAGGTACGGAAAATTCCTGGGCCTCGAGGCTGTCACCGTCCCGAGACGCTAAACGCGGACCGCGTTCTTCTCGATTTTCGCGGACAGCGCTGCTCTCGCTCGGGCATGCGCCACATGATACGCGCGCCGGCCTTCGTCCAATCGAAAGGGGCCCGACCGCGGCAGCTCTTCGATCACGATCGTCGTCATCCGTTCGCGTTTCGGAATCTTCATCGCTTCGCTGTCGACCTTCCGCCACGGCGAGCGCGATGCGATGTGATGGAAGAGGACGCGCTCACCCTCCGGCATACCCATGAGACCCGGACGATCCGACACGCCGCCGTCCCAATACATGCGGCCGTCGACGCGCACCGGATGAAAGAGACCTGGCACCGCGCACGAGGCGCAGATCGCCGGCGCGAGCTCGCCTTTTTCGAGGACGTGCGTTTTTCGCGCGAGC
>JAICXU010000303.1 GCA_025934595.1 Polyangiaceae bacterium
GGCGGCCGCGCGGTGGACGCAACTCGGCCTCGACCCCGATGCGATTCTCGCCCATCTCCAACAAGCGATGGAAAACGCGGTCGGCGGCAGATTCACGGGCTCGATTTTCACGGCATGTCCGAGCGCAATGCGGCCGGAAATTTTGTGGACCTCGCCTCCGCCCGCGAAACGAAAATGCGATCCGCCGATCGCGCGTGAGGTGGCGGCCGCCGGCGAGGTCGCTTGGCTCGTATCGGCCATCGCCACGTTCGCGCGTGCGGCTTCGATGCGCGCGGTCATCTCGCTCACGATGTCGGTGCGGTCTTTCGAGAGGTCGTGCGTTTCGCCGGGATCGGTCTCGAGATCGTAGAGCTCGTGCGGCACCGTCTTCGTCTCGCCGTTCACGGTGATTTCTTGCGCGTCGCCCTCCCGTTCGATGAAGTGCCAGCGGCCGCTCAAAATCGCACGCGTGTCGCGACCTTCGCTGAGCGTCACGCGCTCGTCCGGTTCGTGGGTGCCGCGCAGCAACGGAAGCAAGGATTTCCCCGACATTTTCGGCGCCGGCGGCATGCCCTCGAGGTCGAGCACCGTCGGCGCGATGTCGATGATGCGCACGCGATCGGTCACGTTCACGTCGTTCGGAACGACGCCGGGCAGCGAAATCAAAATCGGGATGCGCGTCGTCTCTTCGTAATTTCCCATCGCGTGATGAAATCGCATCGTGAGGTTGTCGAGCTTGAGACGACCCTGGTGCGACGCCGACAGAGTCTCGCCGTGATCGGACGTGACGATCACGATCGTGTGATCGCGGAGCTCGAGGTCGTCGAGCGCTTGCAGGAGCGTGCCGATCGCTTCGTCGTCCTTCGCCGCCTCCGCCATGTACTCGCGCGGAACCCACTCGCCCGGAGCGGCCGGCGAATCCGGAATGCGGTCAGCGAAGCGCTTCGGCGGCTCCCACGGCTCGTGCGGCGAGTTGTAGTTCACGAACATGAAGAAGCGCTCGTCGGCGTGCGATTTGAGCCAATTTACCGAGCTTTCCGTGATCTCTTTCGTGTCGAGCGTGCGGTAGCGATGATCGTCGAGGCGCTCGAAGCCCATGTCGACGCCGACGTTCGCGTAGCCCGCCATGAAAAAATTGTTCACGAACGCGGTCGTGACGACGCCCTCGGCGCGCATGAGGAGCGGCAGCATCGGCGGGCTCGTCGTGTAGTAATGCTGCGCCTCCGGCTCCGGAACGATCCACGTCGTGGTGTCGATGCCGAGCTCGGTCGAGCGCTCTCCACTCAGCATCGCGAGCGTGCCCGGTCGGGTCCATGGCGCGTTCGAATGCGCGCTCGTGAAGCGCGCGGCCTTCGCGGCGAGCGCGTCGAGCGTGGGCATCAGACCCGGCACCTTCGGCAAGAGCGCGAGCCCCGGATCGAATCGCGCGTGGCGAAGCTTCGCGTCCTCCGCGTCGTCGTGGAACGACGGGATCACGTCGGGACGCATCGCATCGACGACGAACCAAAGAATGTTGTAAGGTACACGCGTTTGCCGCTTCGCCGAAAGCGTGGGATTTCCCCACAAAGCGAGCGATGCGAGGTCCTTGTTCGGCGACGACGTCTCGAGCCGCAGCTCGACGTCCTTGCCTGCCCACTTCGAAAGATCACACGACGCGTCCTGCCAACCACGACCTTCGGTGAGCGAGACCGTCTTCTCGCAGGCGGGCGTCGCGCCGTGACCGTCGTCGATGATCACGGCGAACGTCGCCTCCTTCGGACTGTGCGGGATCGGATCGCCCGTGTCGAGCGCACGCCAGTCGGCGACGGCCGGCGAAAAATCGATGGTGGCGTTCGGCGGAATCGCGACGCGGAAAGAGAACGTGGCGGGGGTCGGCGCGAAGATCGCTTGGCGCATGTCGTACGAGCCTTCGTTCATGTTCCAGATCTTCGCGTTCGGCGTCCACGTGCTTCCGTTCGCTTGCGGCGTCGACCACTGCGTTTCCTCGTCGCTCGTCGTGAGCGCGATGCTCGTCGCGTAGCGTGCCGCGTCGGGTGGGAGCGTCGTCCATGGCACCTGCATCTTTCGCCAATGCGCGCCGAGCCGATTTTCGCCCGCCGAAAAATGCGGCGCGTCGATCTTCGCGTCACCGAGCCGCTCGATGAAACGAACTTCGACGTCGCGAGCCGCCGCAACGTTCGACGAAGCCGTTTTTCCCTGCATTCCTGCATTCGCGCTCGTCGGCTGCGCCGCATTCCCGTCGCCCGCATGCGGAGGCGCACGAAGCGGATCGGCGCCGCCGGCTTCCCTTCGCGCGAGCATCAGCGCACCACCCGCCACGAAGACGGCGACGGCGATCCGCGCCGCCATGCCCGCTCGCGTTTTCCCCTGCGGGCTCATCGAGGCTCCACGCGTACGCCGCCGGTGTCGGCGCGTACCTCGTCGACGCGCGGCACGAGGTAGCCGTTCCGCTCGGTCATGTCGGGATCCTCGAGCATCCACCGCCACAGCTCGCTCTTCAAACGCTCGGCGTCGGACGCGTGCGTCGCGATGATGTCGCGCGTCTCGAGCGGGTCGCTCTTCGTATCGAAGAGCATGTAGCGCACGCCTGTCCGCGTGGGCGCGTAGACGAGCTTGTACCGCGCGTCGCGCACCATGCGATGCTTCGCGACACGCGTGAGATTTTTCATTTCCTCCATGACGACGATTTCGTCGCCATGCGCGGGATCGACTTCGGTGAGACCTTCGAGCGTCGGATAGGGCAAACGCAAATCGGGCGGAATTGCCGCGATTTCCTGCGTAAACCAGAGGCCCGTCTCTGCATACGCGTAGGCGTCGGAGAGCGGCGCTCCCGAAAGCGCGGGAGCGATCGAGCGGCCATCGAGATCGGACGGCGCGGCTACGCCGGCGAGCTCGTAGAGGGTGGGTGCTATGTCGACGTCGCGGACGATCGAAGGAATGCGTTTTCCGGGCGCCCGCCGCGGATCGACGATGACGAGGGGCACGTGAGTGCCTTCATCGCCGAAGAGATGATCGCCGTGCCCTGATCCATGGCCACCTTCGTAGAGCGTCTCGCCGTGATCCGCGGTGACCACGATGATTGTATTCTGCAACAATCCACGGTCGTCGAGCCCTTCGAGAATCTGCTCGCAACCGTCGTCGATGCTGGCAATGGCACCGTCGTAGAGCCCGCGAATCTGCGCGATGTCGGCGTCGTCCGGCGGCGCGTCGCGACCGAGACCGACGGGCTTGTCGTACTTGAATCGTCCTCGATACGACGCGCTCGTATTCGACACTGCATACGGCTCGGGAGCCGCGTACGGAAAATGCGCCGTCGAAAAGAACACGGTGACGAAGAACGGCGCCCCGTTCACCCGATCGATCGTGCGGAGCGCATCGTTCGCGAGGAGCTTCGGGTCCGCGGCATCGGCGAGCTCACGGATCACCGGAAAAATGGCTCTCCCCGCGCGTCCATTCAAAAACGGCAAGAGCGGCGTCTCGCGCTCGAGCGCGCGCTGACGAACGAGCTCGCGCATGTCGAACGTGGGCGTGTCGACCTCGCCGAAGCCGAGATCGATGCGTCCGAAAATGTCGCCCGCGTAATCGCTCACGACGGCGGTGCGGTATCCCGCTTTCGCGAAACGCTCGGGCACCGCGTCGAAATCTTTCGCGCGGTCCTCCCACCGCGGGAACATGTTGCGAATGCCGTGATGATGCGGATGGCGGCCCGACAGGATCGTGACCCACGACGGGAACGTGCGCGGCAACGAGACGTACGCCCGATCGAATCGCGTGCCGCGATCGGCGAGCGCGCTCAAGTGAGGCGCGGTCTTCGCGTTCAAACGATCGAAGCGAAATGAGTCGGCGGCGAGGACGAGCACGTTCGGTTTCGCCGTTTGCGGAGCCGCCGCGCGCGCGACTCGCGGCAACGGCAGACAGAAGACGAGGGCCGCGCATGCCGCGATCGCGCTCGCGACCCGCGCCGCCGTCTGACGCGAAATCACCCTTATTTTACCGAGCGCCGCACGAATGCGCTGGGGCCACGCGGGCCACGCGCGGCGCGGCCCGGCAAGAAACATCGCGAGCGAGAGCAAGCCGACGAGCGCGACGCCTGACCGCCCGAGCGCGTCGGTGGCGAGGACCTGCACCGTGCGAGGCACGCCTCCGCGCGCGTAGAACGCATCGACGTAAAGCGCCGGTGTCGACGCCATCGCGAGAAGCTCGCACCAGGCCTGCAGCACGATCGTGACGAGCAGGGCGCGCCATGCGATCGAATAGGGCGAACGTTTCTCGCCTGCGACGCGATCGCGCAGCACGACGAGCTCTCCCGCGATCGCACCGAGCGCGGCACCGACGAGGGCGGCCACGAGCACGATCGCGATACCGAGTCGAAAAATCTCCGCCGCGTACCGCGTTCGCACGAAGCTGTTGATCGCGCCCGCGTGCGCCCCGAGCGTCGCCGCGCTCTCGTCGGAAGCGCCGGCGGCGTGCAGCGCCAAGAGGACGAGATACGCCCCGCCCCAGATCCACGGATGGCTCCACGGACGCGCGATTTTCTCCAGCCAACGCACGTCCCGGTCTTAGCACCGAGGCGAACGATCGAGCCAAAAAGAAGCCCTTTCGCGTCACTTTGAGGAGTGGGACGAAAGTGCCTGCGTGAGCGGTCGGCTGTCCTCACCGCGGACGAACGCCTTCTCCGAAAGGGCGTCGATCGCTCGCACGAGCGCCTGGAGCTTCACGCGTGGAAGCTTCGCGCCCATCTTCTTCAAGGATGCGTCGCAGAAGAACGTGCGACAGCCGAGCGGTCTGGCTGCATAAATCGAGCACTTTCCAGCGGCCGTGAGCATCGGGCATCGACGCTCTCCGGCGATTTCGAGCGAGCGCTTCCTCGTCGCCCGATGGCCGCCGTTCTCCGCGATCGCGGCTCGGATTTCGGCAAGCTCGACCTCGGTCACGTAGGGCTCGCGCCCGGTCACGCCGAACCGGCAGCAATCGGTCGAGGCGTCACACGCGTAGCCGTCGAGAAGCGCATCCACCTCCCGATAAATGGCCCGGAGCTCCTCGCGCTCCGGGCGCTTTCGCCATGGAATGGCGCGCGGGCTTGCGTGCGTCATGGAATAGCGCGCAGGCTTGCGTGCGTCCTGAGTGGGCTCGTGCTCGCGGCGACTCGTCATCGAGATCGAGTAAGATAGTAGTCGATATGGCGGTATCGGCTCGTCCTCGTCTTCGTCCCGTCGAGTCGATCGTCGTGCCCGATCGCGAGCATGGTCGCGTCCTCGTTCTGCGCGACAC
>JAICXU010000811.1 GCA_025934595.1 Polyangiaceae bacterium
GATCGCATGCAAGCGCTCGTCGGGATCACGATGGGCCAAATCGCCGATCGTCTCGATCCTTCGCTGCGCCAAGGCCTCACGGAACGTCTCGAGGTGCGCACGCTCGGACCCGGCGACACGCTCGTCGCGAAAGGATCGCCGGTGCCGGGCCTCGTTCTCCTCGGCGTCGGCGCGCTCGAGATCGTCGACGGCGGCGAGGTTCGCGGCGAGATCGGTCCGGGAGATTTTTTGTTCGCGTCCGAAATTCTCGGAGGCGGCGCAGCGCCTGCGGCCGCACGCGCGGGGGCGGAGGGCGCGGTGTATCTCTTTGCCGATCGCCAAGTCGCGCAGGAGCTGCTCGTCACCTGTCCGCCGCTTTTGGAAATCTTCGCCGGGATGTGATCCGCCGCTTTGGGCGCGCGCAGGTCTGCGCGTTCAAAATTCTTCGACGACGTCCGGACCGAACGCGGCGGCTTTGTCACTCGCGGTTTCGAGATCCCAGTGCATCTCTTGGTTGCCTTCGGCGCCGGCGAAGCGAAGCCCGAACCACTTCGCATCCGTCGCGATCGTCGGCTTGCCCTCGTTCTCGATCGGAAAGTGAATGCGGAACGCGAGACGAAAGACGCTCGTGTACGGAAAGTACGTTTTTTCGAGCGCGCCGGGCTTCGCGATCAGCTCGATTCGGATCGGCGCGGTCTCGTCGCCCTGATCGTCGATGAGCCGAACGATCCACGCGCTGGTAGGTCGCGTGAGATCCATCCAACGGCGATTGGTCCCATAAAGCGCGAGATAAAATTGATGCTCCGTCTTCGTCGATCCGAGCGTCGAGTCGAGCAAGACGCGCCGCTGCTCGACCGTGAGGCGATAGTCGTACGCGTACCGGACGACGTACGCCCAATCGAAGTCCCACGAGTTGAACGTGGCCGTCACCGTGAGCGGATTGTCGAACTCGTTGTAGAGTTGCGCGTCGCGTGTCCAGCGCGCGAGCACCTGCGGATAATCGGACGCGACGTATTCCCGCGATCCGTCGCTCAAGGAAACTTTACTCGTCCCGCCGCACGCCACGAGCGCGAGCGAGCACGTCACGAGAGCAAAGGCGGCCAAAGCTTTCCGCATCGCAAGCATCTTAAAACACATCCCCTTCAAACCCACACGAGATCACGTGGGCAGGGATTTTACACGCGGAAAGAGGTTCGCTGCGTCGCCCGTGAGCCATGACGCGTCTGCCATGGACCGTGGGAATTCTGCATCGGTCATCACGTGTTTCTCGGACACAGACCCACAAATCGGCGCCGAGATGAAAGAACTTTCGCCCTCACGCGTTCGTCTAATGGGTGGCACGAGCACTGCAAATACCATCTGTCGATGTTCCCATTGGCCTCGGAAAGAGGGCTACTTCCGTGATTGAAAAGTTGGATTTTCTAGTTCGTTTTTGGGAGCTCAAAGCGCGTCACGCGACGCTCGGAGAGCCGCTCGGTCAAGACGAGCAGCAAGAGCTTCTCTCGCTGCTTCAACTGGTGACGAGCGATCTCAAAGTTCCGGAAGCAGGAGCTGCGGCGCGCGTTCCTTACGCGCTGCCTGCGCAGGTGATCGGCGAAGGCCGCATGCATCCCGTCGAGCTTCGCGCGGTCACGGCCGCTGCGCTCGTCGTGTCGGCGTCGTCGCCGCTTCCTGTCGGCGCACCGGTCATCGTGCGCACGACCGACGCCGTCCATGGCGTGGAATACGCGCTCCCCTGCCGCGTCGGTTGGGTGCACACGTCCGCGTCGTACACGATCGCGCTGATCGTCGACGGCATCCCGTCTCGAAGCGATTTCGAAAAGCTCGAAAGCTCTCCGCCGCTCGCTCCGCACGTCGCCTATTCGCGCGGAGCAAGCTGGCCGGTCTCGCGGCCGATGGTGGCGCCCCGTCGTCAATAGATATTAAGGTCTGGAGCGGCCGGGCTGGCTTGTGTATGGACTGTGGAGAATGCCCCTCCGCATCGCGATTCGCTCCGCCCGCGCCGAAGATCTCGGCTCCCAAATCTCGAAATCCAAAGCCGCCTCGTCGCACGTCGTCATCGTCGGCACGTGGGCCATCGCTGCCGGCAAAGACGGCAAACGCAAGCTCGCAGGCTCCCTCGCCGCCGCGGACGCTGCGCTCGGCGGTGGTCTCGATGCCGTCGCCCTTCGCGAGGAATTTTCCGGCAAGCGCGATCAAGCGCTGAGCGTTCCGACGTTCGGAAAGCTCGCCGCATCGCGCATCGTCCTCCTCGGCATCGGCGACAAGGGCACGGCGAAAGACGCGGAGCTCCGCAGCTTCGGAGCACGCGCAGCGCGCATCGCGGGCAGCGAAAAAGCAAAAGAGCTCACGCTCGTTCTTCCCGACGGCGCAGAGGCGCGTCTTCGCGCGATCGCGGAAGGCCTCGAGCTCGGCGCCTATCGCTTCACGAAATATCTCACCGGC
>JAICXU010000450.1 GCA_025934595.1 Polyangiaceae bacterium
ATGATGGCGGTCATCAAAGAAATCATCGACGAAGATTCGTGGTGCGAGATCAAAGCGCTCTTCGCTCGCGAGATCCTGACCGGCTTCGCGCGCATCGACGGCAAGGTCGTCGGCATCGTCGCGAACCAACCGAAATGGCTCGGCGGCGTTCTCTTCGTGGACTCGGCCGACAAAGCGGCGCGTTTCATTTGGCTCTGCGACGCGTTCAACGTTCCGCTCGTCTATCTCGCCGACGTTCCTGGATTCATGATCGGGACGAAGGTGGAGAAGCAAGGGATCATCCGCGCCGGCGCGAAGATGATCGCGGCGGTGAGCGAAGCCACCGTTCCGAAGATCAGCGTCGTGATTCGCAAAGCGTACGGCGCCGGCCTCTATGCGATGTGCGGTCCCGCGTTCGAGCCCGATGCGTGCATCACGCTCGCCAGCGCGTCGATCGCCGTGATGGGACCGCAAGCGGCAGTGAACGCGGTGTACTACAACAAGATCCAGGAAGTGCCGGAAGGTCCCGAGCGCCAAGCCTTCGTGAAAAAGCTGCAAGACGAATATCGTGCCGACGTGGACTTGATGAAGCTCGCGAGCGAGCTCGTCGTCGACGCCGTCGTTCCGGGCGACCGTTTGCGGAAAGAGATTTCCGAAAGGCTCGCGCGCTGCGAGGATCGACGGGAGGCGCGGCCGGCGAAGAAGCACATGGTACCGCCGGTCTAATTTTTCAAAATGCAACAACGTGCATTCTACACACACAAAGCGGCCATTTTGGCCGGTTTTTTATGTGCCGGCGTCTTTTGCGTCTCCGGCGCCGGCGCGGATTCGCCGTTCCGAGCGCTCGCGACTCCGGACGGCGCCGACGTCCTCAGGATCTTGGGGCCGAACGCGCGACTCGCGCTCGCATCGTCGAGCTCGGGGCCGCTCGGCGCGCTCGTGAAAATTCCGTCGGGACAAACGGCGGCGTCGATGGGCATTCGCGAGGTCGCACCCGGAATCGGAGAGGTGCGCGGTGAAGCTCCGTCCCTGCTCGCATTCGCGAACGCGCATCCGGGTGCGCACATGGAAGTTTCGCCGCCGCTCCACTTGCTGATGAACAACGCGGGCGTTTGGACGCACGCGATCACGGCGCGAAAAACCTACGGCCTCGATGGAACCGGCACGCTCGTGGGCGTCGCGGACACCGGCATCGACATCACGCATCCGGACTTTCTCGATGCGAACGGTCACACGCGGATCGCGTGGCTGCTCGATTTGTCGCTGAAGCCGCTCGGTGTGCATCCCGATCTCGAATCGCAATACGGCGTGAAGGACTCGGACGGGAATTTGGTGAGCGGCGCCGTGCTCTCGTCGCTCGACATCGACGCCATCTTGAAGGCGGGCGCGAAAGGGCCGATCGACGAGGTCGGTCACGGCACGCACGTCGCGTCGATCGCTGCGGGCACCGGCGGCGGCACGCCGTACATCGGCATCGCGCCCGGCGCAACGCTCGTCATCGCACGCGTCACGCGCGCGGGTACCGAAACCATCGACAACGACGACCTCGTCGACGGCGTGAATTTCATTTTCAATCGCGCGGATGCCATCGGAAAACCGATCGCCGTGAATCTCTCGATCGGCGGTGATTTCGGCTCTCACGACGGGCAAATGCTGTGGGAGCAAACGCTCGCTTCGAACGTCGGGCCCGACAAGCCCGGTCACGCGCTCATCATTGCCGCAGGCAACAGCGGCTCGATCGTCGACACGCCGATTCACGAGAGCGTGCACGTCTCGTCCGGCTCGACCACGCGCGTGCCGCTCGTCCTCGCCAAGAGCTGCCAGAGCGATGCCGACGGCAATTCGGTTTGCAATTCGAATCCCGTGAGCGGCGCCGTTCAAGTGTGGGTCGCGCTCCGCAGCGGAGCGAACGTGAAGATCGGCATCGATGGTCCCGACGGCTCGTGGATCTCGCCCATCGAGGAAAATTCTTCGGTCGGACGAAACGTCGATCAAGCGAACGCGGGCGTCATCTTCGGCGCTGGTGAGCCGAATAGCCAAGTGCCCGCCGGATCGCGCGGCGCGATCGCGCTCTGGAGCGGATCTTTTCCGCCCGGCACGTATGCGATCACGTTCGAAGGCGACGGCACCGCCGACCTGTATTTGCAGGCGACGGGCGACGCTGCATCGCGCACGTATTTCGCGGCGGGCGTGCGCGAAGGCACGATCACGTTGCCGGCGACGAACCCCTCGCTCATCGGCGTCGGTTGCACGGTGAATCGCACGTCGTGGACGAGCATCGCGCGCGTTCCGGTCTCGTTGAAGATTCCCGTGCTCGATGCGGCGGGCGGATATCCGGCGCCGGGTGAACAGCTGACGGAGCTTTCGGCAGGCGACGTGTGCTGGTTTTCGAGCGCCGGTCCCACCGTCACAGGCGTTCCGAAGCCCGAGATTTCCGCGCCCGGCGGCGTCGTCGTCGCCGCGATGAGCGCGCAAGCAGCGCCCGGCGTCGGCACCAGCATCTTCACGAACCCGAATTGTCCGACGCAAAACGGAACGAAAGATCCGCGCTGCATGCAAGTCGACGATCACGAAGGCGTCGCGGTGGGAACGAGCATGTCGGCGCCGATGGTGGCCGGTGCGGCGGCGATTTTGTTCCAACGTGATCCGACGCTCACGCAGGACGAGATCTCCGTGCTTCTGCAAGCGGGCGCGCATCCGTTCCGCGGCAACGCTCCGTTCGAAGATCAGGGCGGGCCCGGCGAGCTCGATGTCGTCGGCTCGCTCGATGCCTACGATCAAATGAAAAATCCCGAGCTCTCGTTGCCCGCGCTCGATACGAGCTGGGAGACGTTGAGCTCGGACTACGCGCCGGCGGATGGATCGAACGCGGTCACTGCGATCATCGAGCTCCGCACGGCCGACGATCGACATCGGGCCGACTTGCTCGACGTATCGCGTCTTGCGCCCGTCATCGCGATCGACGGCACGCCGAGCGCCGATCATCCGGCGATCACGAGACGCGGTCCCGGCGTTTACGTCTACGCCTACTCGCCGCCCGTGGGCCTCGGCGGATCGAGCCTGACGCTCGGCGCCGCGTTCGACGGTCAGCCGATCGTCGTGCCGCACACGATTCCGATCGCGACCGACATTTGGACCGGCACGTATCCTTCGGAGGCCAAAGGCGGCTGTACGATCTCTCGTAAAAATGAGCCGATTTCGCGTTTTGCGGCCTTTGCTTTCGCGGCGATGATGGCCGCGATCTTCCGCCGCCGATCTACTCGGAGCTGATCGTCAAAAGATACGAGTGCGGCTCCGACACGGGATCCGCAGGATGAAACGGCGCATACTCGTCGCCGAGATTCACGACGACGAATAGAACGGCGTCGACGCCTTCGAAGTTCTCGATCGTCATCTGCGCGTTCGTCGCCCGGTGTTGCGCGGGGACCTGCACGTGTGCGATCGCATTTCCGTTCGCGTCGAGCTTCACGATTTGCCACACCATGTCGGCGTGCTCTTCCCACGTCGCTTCCATCCGCAGCCGCGCCGACGGCGGAGCGCCACGCCGATGCACGAGGACGTAGGAAGATCCGGTCGGCGCGATCGGCAAGGCAGGGGCGAGCCTTCGCGGCGTCGCCGGCCAATCGATATCCCAATCGCGCCGCGCGGGCATGCGAGGATCGAGCGCACGCGCCGTCGCGAAATCCAGCATGAATTGCGGGAAATCGAGATCGCCGCCAGGGGTCCCCGCTTGCGGGGAGGGATTAGCGTGCCGGAACGTCATGCGGAGCACGTCGAACGTCGAGGGATCATTTCGAAATGTCGGGGCGCCGAGCGGCGTCATGCTCGGTGTGAGCGCCCAACACGCGCGCACGAGGCCGCCCGGCTCGTAGGCGTACGTCGTGTCGAGCCACGAATAGAAAAACGACGCGCCGTCGGCGAAGGGTTGGGTCATCGCGGGAGCGTCGGGCCACGAATCCGACACGGCGCGCTCCGGATGCGCGGCGAACGTGCTGTCGTGATCGTGCGAGGCCGGCACGACGAGATCGGCGAGCGCGATCGTTTCGCTCTCCGCCGTTTGCGCGTCGGTGCCCGGCGACGTGCGATAGAGGATCGCGCGGAGCACCGCCCGCGCTGCTGCGCGCTCGAGGGCATCGCCCCGAAGCCTTGCGTCGATCAGCGAGAACGCGCTCGCGCGATCGAAGTGCGCG
>JAICXU010000045.1 GCA_025934595.1 Polyangiaceae bacterium
AACGGACACGAGTACCAAGCGACCGTGCGATCTCGCGCGCGCAGCAATCGAAGATGCCCGACGTGCTACGGCGGTTGGTCGCTCGAGAACATTCGCGCATTCGTGAAATCCCTTTTGTCGCACGTGTCCGCGTTCAACCCGAGCGAGCTCTATGCGCTAGCGATGCAGGCGAGCGGCTTCGCCGACAAAGACTCACGTCCATTCATGATGGCGATCTCGACGGGCCGATTTCCGCGAGAAGAGCTCGAGAAATTCGCGGACGGCAAACCGTCTCTCGTCGATCAATTCGCCGCAGACAAATCGCTAACCCTCGAGCTCGTCGACGGTCGCGAGCCGCAAAAAGCACCACTTGCCGCCGATCCGTTCGCGCTTCCCGCGGCGCCCGAGCCGATCGATGTCGGCGAGCGCGTCGACGTGGACGTGAGCCGTGATGTCGATGCGACCGGCGCGTCGATGGCAGGAGCGGCAACGCCCGAAGACGATTCGATGCCGCTCGTGAAGACGCACGACGCGCTTGCGGCGCTCGACAGCGTGCTCGTCGCGGACGCGGACGCCGAGACGGTGAAATTCTTGCTCGACAGCGCGAAGGCGAAATTGTGGCGGCACGCGTACGTGGATCCGAAAGAGGCGCGGGCACAGGCGGCGTCGTTCCAAGGCGACGCGTATTCGACGCTCGTCCGCGATCGATTTCTCGTCGAGTTCGATGAAGCCGAGGCGCTAGAAGTTCCGGCGGGCTACTCGTTTCGGCCGGAACCGAACAAACCCATCACGCCGCCGAACTTGATGCAGCGCCGCGTCGCGGTGTCGATGCGCAACGAACGTCGCTTCGGCAACTGGTCCGGAATGGGCGCCGGAAAAACGCTGAGCGCGATCGTCGCAACGCGCGTCGTCGCCGCGACACTCACGTTGATCTGCTGCCCGAACGCTGTCGTCGACAACTGGGAGGACGAAATTAAAAAGGCGTTCCCGAAATCGGAAGTGGCGAAGAAGACGTGGCATGCGGATTGGAAGGACCCGCTCGAGACGACGCCGCGCTATCTCGTCCTCAACTACGAACAATTCCAGCAGCCGAATTCGGAAGCCGAGCTCGTCGGGTTTCTCGATCGCAACGTCGTCGACTTCATCGTGGTCGACGAGATCCACTACGCGAAGCAGCGCGACGCGGGCGCGTCGATGTCGAAGCGCAAACGCCTCGTGCAGGGCCTCATCCTCGAAGCGGGGAAAAAGACGGCCGATCTGTGCGTGCTCGGCATGAGCGGAACCCCCGTCATCAACACGCTGCAAGAGGGCAAGAGCCTCGTCGAGATGATCACAGGGCATCGCCACGACGATCTCGAGACGCGCGCGACCGTGCAAAATTGCATGCGGCTCTATCAGCGGCTCGTGACGCTCGGCACGCGCTGGAAGCCGGACTACGCGATCCAACTCGACGTGCACAAGCTCGAGATCGACTGCGGACAGGAGCTCGACGAAATTCGCAAGGTCGGACGCGGCACCGTGCTCGAGCTCGAGCAAGTGCTCACGCGACTTCGCATGCCCACGATTCTCGAGAATCTCAAGCCCGGCGAGAAGACACTTATCTACACGCACTACGTCGAAGGCATCGCGGGACCTCTTCGCGAGGAGATTGATCGTGCGGGCCATCGCGTCGGACTGCTCGTTGGTGGGACGGATGACGAGCACCTCGACGAGTTCTTGAAACCCGACGGCAACATCGACGTGCTCGTCGCGTCGAGCCGTATCGGCACCGGCGTCAACGGCCTCCAGTACGTGTGCAGCAAGCTGATCATCAACTCGCTCCCCTGGACGAACGCCGAGTACGAGCAGCTCGTCGGCCGCCTGTTTCGTCAGGGAAGCAACTTCAAGAAGGTCGACGTGATCATCCCGGTCACCTTCGCGACGATCCAAGGGGAACGCTGGTCGTACTGCGAATCGAAGCTGCATCGTCTCGAGTACAAAAAATCGATCGCGGATGCCGCCGTCGACGGCGTCGTGCCCGAAGGCAATCTGCGGACGCCCGCGCAGGCCCAGCAAGACATCATCGATTGGCTCACGCGCTTGGAGACCGGAAATCTCGCGGAGATCAAGCGACCAGTCATCAAGATTCCGCTCTCCGGCGAGCCGGGCGAGGTCCAACGGCGCAACAAGCAATACGGCGATTTCTCGAAGATGAACAACCGCTGGTACGCGTCGGCGAGCGACGCGACGCACGCGCGCCTCGCGACGAACACCGAGGAATGGGCGCACTACCACACGATGTACAAGCAGCTCCGCGAATCGTGGCCGGTCGTCCCGTACAAAGAGGAAATTCGATGGCTCGCGGAGCGCGAAGGGCTCGTCGTCGGCGACTTCGGTTGCGGCGAGGCGCTGCTCGCGGCGGAAGCATCCGACCTGCACCAAGTGCACAGCTTCGATCACGTCGCGATCAACGACAAAGTCGTCGCGTGCGACATCGCGCACGTTCCGCTGAAGAACAACACGCTCGACGTCGCGATCTTCTGTCTCTCGCTGATGGGCGCGAATTTCACCGACTACATCCGCGAAGCGCACCGGTGCCTACGGCTCGACGGGTTTTTGCATATCTGGGAGCCGGCGAGCTACTTCGACGACGTCGGGAAATTCCGCTCTGGCCTCGTGAGACTCGGATTCGACGTGCTGCCGCCCGAGACCGAGGGCGCGTTCGTTCGGATCTACGCCACGAAAAACACGAAGAAGACCGTCGCAGATCTCGTGCTCCCGTTCCGCGGTCACGCGTGATGCGAGGCGTTCACGGGAGCGCGGGCGAGCTCTGAGCTTCAACGTCGTCACGCGTTTTTCGAGCTTCAGGTGACGACACGTTGCGCTCGTCGAAGAGGCAAAGCGCGAGCTGGATGCCGTCCTGCGGCGTCAGCCCGCGTCGTTCCGACCACTTCGCGAGATGCTCGAAAACGGTGCGATCGAGATGGAGCCCATTGATGATGATGAAGCGCCCGCAGGGGGACGGTCTTGTGCTTGCCATGTTCGCATATCGACCGGCGCCGCCCGAAAGTTGCGTGCAAGGGGCTGCGCACGCGATGCAAGGAGACGATGTCCGTCATCGGTCGCGTCGTCCAAACGGCGCGGATGGCGCCGTCAACGTGCTCGCAGATCAGCGACGCGTCCCGCGCGCTGCGGCGCGCTCTGCATGTTCGAACGCGGGCGCGAACGGCTCGAGCTCCGCATCCGTCATGCCGAGCGAGCGCCCCTCTTTGCGCCAGCGTGCGACGGCGCTCTCGACGCGGGCGAGCACTTCCTTCGCGCGCTTCGCGGGTATCTTGAAGTACGGCGCGACGGAGAGGAGCGCGTCGATCGTCGCGTCAGGGCCCGCATTCTGCGAGATCCACGTCTTCAGCTCGCGAACCCGATCGGGAAAGGGATTGAGATCGAACGCGGGAGCGAGACGCCACTGGCCGTGGTCCGTGTGCAAAAAACCATGGTTCATCAGGTGGTCGTCGACGTTGGTGATGAGGATCGAAAACGCGACGCGCCGCCAGAGCTCGTCGATGTCCGCCTGCGCCGCGGCGCCGTGAACGCGGATCGCGTCTACGATCTCCGTGTAGTCATGCACTCCCGAGTCGCTGGGGTCCGCGCCGAGCATCGTTGCGGCCGACACGTAGAGCAATCGACCTCCGGTCTTCGGTCGATCGAACCGCGTAATGAGCGCGACGGGGGCGCCGTCGCTGTCCACCAACCTCGCGTCTGCGACGTCGATTCCGGCTGCTCGCGCCAGCCGCATCGCGAGCACCTCTCCTTTGGTCACGGCACGTTCGTCCGTCACGCTCGGGAACTTGCCGATGGAGAGACGTCCCTTCTCGTCGACGATGGTGCACTTGGGTCGCAAGCCACCGAGCGACGTGCCGCGCCCGCGTAGGTACGCCAGATCCGCCGCGGTCTCGCTGTCTGTCTCGAACGACCGTGTTGCGGCCGCGAGGTGTGCGAGCTCGATCAGCGGCGGTGCCGTGCGACGACCCGGCTCGGAAGCGCGCTGGAAATGGCCCTCTTCGTCCTGGAACCGCAGCGCACCCGCGCGACTTGCGTCGTCCACCTCGAGCAGAAAGTCGAGCTGATTGAGAGGCCGCGAATTCATTTCCGAGCTCTTGTGACGAGCCGCCTTCATGCGCTTCGCGTGATCGCGGAGGATGACGCGGCGGCCCCAACCGTCGGGCTCGGTGTCGGCGATCGCGGCGTGAAAGATGGACCCGTCGTGCGCCTTCTTGTGGAACTGCGCGCCTGCGACGAGCTGAAGTGCGGGGTCGATGGAGAACCGCTCGGTCGCCGCGAGCCAGCCCGCATCGTACTCGAACGCTGCGCTCTCACGCGCGCCCTCGGCGTTGTAGCGGATCGTGCCGACGAGACGCGCGTCGTCGCCAAGGAAGACCTTGATGGTGCGCTTCATAGCGAGGTCGGCGCCCGCTTCGGATGGACGCGCTTCGGCACGTGCTGCTGGTCGAGGAGTAGGCCTTGCTCGTCGCGGCTCGCGTCGATCAGGTCGCCGAGCGCGTCGCCGAACCCGAGGACGAACAAGGCCATCGCGTAGATGCCCATCGACACGGTCGGATCGCCTTTCTCCACCCGAACGTAAGTGCTCTTGGCGACGCCCAGCCGCTCGGCCATCATCGCCGTGGTGAGTCGCCTTTTGCGACGCGCGAGCGCGAGATCCGCGCCGAATTTCTTCAGCGATCGGCGGACCTTCATGGGCAGGACGTCATGTACGGAGGATCGCATCGCACGGGCTCATTGATACGACTGTATATCGTGTTACGACTCATATATACTACGTAACTGCCCATCTCGTCGAGGCCGCAAATGCGCGTCGCAAACGATTGGCGTCCCTAGGTGGTCGAATTTGGAACCGCGCTTACAGAATTGGTCGGCGCGGCGTGACCAAATCAGCGAACGAGCCGCAACGGACGGCCTCCGAGAGCGCATTCGTCGCGTAAGCTGACGTGGCCGATGCCGGTCGTCTTTCGCTATTTCGCTATAAGGGATTTCGCTTCTTTTTCTATTCGAACGAGGGCGATCCGCGCGAGCCACTCCACGTGCACGTGCGCAGCGCCGACGGAGATGCCAAGCTGTGGCTCGTGCCCGTCGTGACCATCACCGAAAGCCACGGCTACGATGCGCGAACGTTGCGGGAGCTATGCGATGTCGCGGAACGAAATCGTGATCTGATCGAGAGGACTTGGAATGAGCACTTCGCCTAAATCGGTTCGGTTCGACGACGACACGATGTGGGTGTCCCTCGAAGACGGGCGCGTGCTCGGCGTGCCGCTCGCGTGGTTTCCGCGTCTCTTACGTGCGGCACCAGAGCAGCGAGCATCGTGTGAGCTGAGTCGCACGGGACTGCATTGGGAATCGCTCGACGAAGACATTTCGATAGCTGGTCTCCTCGCGGGTCGAGGTGATCAAACGCGTCCGCGGGGCGCGGCCGCGTAGCGAAAGTAGTCGACCGTAGAATTTGCCGGCGCGGCTGGCGCTTCACGATAGACCTGCATTTCTCGAAGCTATCGCGAGCTTCGGCTCAGCGCGATCGGCTCAAGATCGATTGAACCTCGTGAATCGCATCTTCGAGTTGCGCAGCCTCGTCCTCAGTCAGGTCTCTTTTTGCGAATGCGCGTACGGCTTCCAGCGCGTGGAGGAGCTGGTGCCATTCGTCGCTCAATCCGGAATGGAGAGGCCAGGCCACGAGCACATGTCGGAGCGCGCTCAGACGTCGGCGTTCACACCAGGTATCGACCAACGTTGAAACGGCCTCGATCACTGTCGCCGGAACCATGCGCGAAGCGTGACACGATGGTGGCGAGCTGCGAAACAGCGAGTTTTCCCAAGACGGTCGCGGCGCAATGCGGGGGACCGTAGCCGTTCTCACCCCAACAGGAGCAGGTGGTCGTCCCAGGTGACGGCGCAAGCATGGGCAGCACCGACGGCGAGGTGAGCAACGTCCGCGAGCGCCGGCATCACTTGTGGCGCGTAGTTGTAGGGGGTTTCGTCGGGCGCCGCGGCGACCGGATCAAAGCGCCTTTCTGGGAGCGCGGCGGTGCCGTCGCCGCCTGGGAAAATAGGCTCGATTCGAGCCGTTGATGGGACTCTGGTGCCAAAGTCGCGGTCTCGCGCGCCAATCGCGCCCGCGCGCCATGACGGATCGATTCCCGATGCTAGCGTCCGCCGCCAATGAACCGGACGCACACGTTGGCATTTGGGTTCTCAGGAGGCGCCGTGCTCGCAGGTGCTCTCTTCGCATGCAGTGGTAGCTCAGCGACGGCGACCCAAGATAGTCTGGACGCAAGTCCGGCGGTCGTCGCCGATTTCGACGCGAGCGACGGCGCACCGAGCGAATCGTTTCCAGCCGCCCACCCCGCACCTCCGCAGATCCTGAAAGGGACCGTCGCCGGAACCACCGTCCCCGGAACGGTCCTCACCTCGCCGCGAATCGTGCCCATCGTTTTCGCCGGCGACCCGATGATCGAGACCGTCAGCAACTTCACGGCCGCCGTTGGATCGTCTGCATATTGGCACTCGGTGGTGAGCGAATATGGAGTCGGCCCCGCGACCGCCATCGCGCCGATCATCGTCAACCCCAGCGAGATTGGGCTTGCCGACGGCGGCACGATCACGTTCTCCAACGCCGACACGCAGAGCTTTATTGCGTCTCACCTGGACGGTGCGCACTCCGGCTGGGGAACCCCCGACGCGCAGGCGATTTACGCGGTGTTTTTGCCTAGCGGCGTGACCACGAACGACAACACGAGCACTCACGTGAGCTGCGTAGATTTCGGCGGTTACCATATGGCGATGCCGGTGAATGGGACGAACATCGTCTACGTCGTCATCCCGAGATGCGCCAAATCCATCGGAAGCACCGACGTGACTGGCCCTGACCTGATCACGAGCTCGCTGAGTCACGAGCTCATCGAGGCCGCCACCGATCCGCTCTCGACCTTGACCGCGCGCGACGTCGGTTACGCCCAAGCAGACGGGCCACACGCCGCATACAACATCTACCCGGGCGGCGAGATCGCCGACATGTGCTCGCTCAGCTCGGGTGGATTCTACAAGCCGACGGCATTGGGCTTCCTCGTGCAGCGCGGGTGGTCGAACGCGAGCGCGGCCGCCGGACAGCCCCCTTGTCAGCCCGCACCTCCCGACGTGATCGACTACGGCGCGGCGCCGGTGCTGACCGCCAACGTCCCCATCACGAGCGGCTATTTGGGCGCCAACGGACCGACCAAAGGGGTGAAAGTCCCGTTGGGTCAGTCGGTCACCATCGAGGTCGATCTCTATAGCAACGCGCCGATGAGCGCGCCGTTCAACGTGCAGGCGTTCGATCTCGCGGGTCACGATCCTGATCTCAACATCGTGCTCGATCACGACACGGGCGTGAACGGCGACAAGATTCACGCGACCATCACTCGCTTGAAGAACGGAGCTTTCGGCGGAACCGCGATGGTCTTCATCGCATACACCAGCGACACCGACTTCCGCGACTGGATCGGATTCGCCGCGAACTGATCGGAGACCCCGTGCGCTCGAGCTTCCTCTATTCACTGGCGACTCTTTTCCTGTTCACCACGGCTGCGTGTAGCGACGACGCGGACGATGCGAATCCAGGTAAGGCGAGCTCATCGGATGCTGGGCCGTCCGACAGCGGATCGTCCGACGCCGGTGTGCCCTTCGCGACGGCTTCCGCGGCGGTGCCGCTGTCCGCGTGCAAGAACGCCCGTTACACACTCGCAGCAACGCTCGGAACGCAGACGTTCGATCTGGCGCTGGACACAGGCTCGGCCACGTTGGGGGTGGCGGCAGCAAGTTGTCCGGACTGCGCGGACGCCGGCGTCTCGCCGATGTATACGCCGGGGCCGAGCGCGGTCGACGAAGGGACGCAATCGTCGGCGCAGTTCATCTTGGGCTCGCAATGGTCGGGCGAGGTGTTCCAAGACGACGTCGCGCTCGGGTCGCAGAGTCCGAAGGTGCCCGTGAAGATGGTCGCCATCACGAGCCAAGATCAGTTCTTCGACGGCACGCCCTGCAACTCCGCATCGGGAGGCTTGGAGGGGCTCGTCGGCTTCGCTCCGGCCGGCGATCTCAGTCCAGGAACCAACGGGTTCTTCGATCAATTCGTCGCCACCACGCACGCGCCCGACGTGTTCGCCGTGGAGCTTTGCAACACCAGCGGCACGCTCTGGCTCGGCGGTTACGACTCGACCGTGACCACCGCCGTGCCCGTCTACACGCCGATGCTCGGGGCGTTCGCGTCGCAGGCGTACGCCGTGAATCTGGCCAGCGTGACGATTGAAGGCACGACGGTGCCGGTCGGGACCACGACGTATCCCGCCGCGATCGTCGATACCGGGACGCCCGTGTTCGTGCTGGCGACGCCCGCGTTCGATGCGGTCACGAGCGCGATCGGTCAGAACGCGCAGTTCAGCGCGATGTTCGACGGCGGCGCATCGCTTTTCCAACACGAAACTTGTCACGTGACGACCCAGACCGAAGCCGAGATCGACGCGATGCTGCCGCCGCTCACGTTGACGTTCGGATCGGATCCGGCGGTCACCGTGCAAGTGCCGGCCACCGAGTCGTATCTGCAAAACCCCACGTTCTCCGAGCCGACCACGTGGTGCACGGCGCTCGCCGAAGCCACGCCGGGCCCGACCTTTCCGGCGAGCGCGATCCTCGGCGCGGGGGTGCTTCGTTCGAGCGTGGTGATCTTCGATCGCGAAAATCAGCAGATCGGGTTCGCGCCGCACACAACCTGTCAGTGACTGCTCGTGGCTCGCGAACGCGATGCGCGCTGGCATCGGGTGTCGTCCAACAACGCGCGAAACGATGTGTCGAGCTCGCTGAGATGACGCTGGAGTGAACGGCGGCTCATCGCGAGACGCGCGACGGTGTCGACGCTGAGCTTCGGATCGCCGAGCGAATCCGAAAGGACCTTGCAAACCCGGCGCAGCGTGACGTCGCCGCCGATAGCGTTCTCGATCTCCTCGAGTTTTTTTTGAAGCGCTTGCGCAAGAAAAGGTTGGCTGGTCCGCAGCGACAGAGCGAGCGTCGGGCGGGGTAGCGCCACGCGATCGGTCGCGGCGCCGAACGTCACTGGCGCGCCGAAGAACGAGGTCGCCGCATACGCGAGCGCGACGACGTCCATCGATTGGAAAGGCGCCACGCCGTCCGCGAGCTCGATCGCGTCGAAGCGTGACTCTGCGCGAGGCCCCAACTTCTGCTTCAACCATGCGTCGAGGACCTCGCGCGTTGGAGTCGTCGTCGAAAACTGCACCCTCACGCGCATCATCGGCATCGCGCTCTCCTAAAACTAAAAACGGAAGCCCCTAACGATCGGCGCGAGCAACCGAACGCACGCTGCCGCTTTCGATCGAGACCGTCACCGCATTGAACGGGGCGACGTCGCCCGCCGCGAGCTCGCGCGCAAACGAGAAGCAGCCGCGCGTGACGTGGGCGACGAGCACCGTCTCGTTCGTGACGCCTACGGCGCGGAGCGAGGTCATTGCAATGGCCGCCTGATGGTAGCGCCTGAATCGGTCACGCGTAACCGGGCTGTCGATCCGCGCCGGCTACTCCCAGCAGCGCCGCGCGAACGGCGCCGAGCTGTCGTCCGAGGAGCCGAAAGCGGCGGACGAATTCCTTTCGAGCATCATCGAAGGTCCGCTCTTCATTGAAGGTCCGCTCCTCATTATAAGGAGGACTCCGGCTATTTCTCGACCCTCTAGGCGCACCGCTGCGATTCACATTCGTGGCCTGAAAAGAGCAGGAAATTTGCGCGCGCCGTGGTCGCTTCCGGACAATCGAGATATGCTGCGCAGATGGGTCCAGCGACCAAGAAGAAGCCCGTCGATCCGGTGCTTGCCGCGGTGGACGCGGCCCCTTTCGACCATCGTCCGGTCACCGAGGAAGAGCGCGACATGCTCGCCGAGGCGCGCGCGACCGATGACTTCGTGAGCGCTGCTGACGTCACGGCTGCGATCGAACGCCGCTCCGAGGAATGAGAGAACCGCGCTGGCATCGCCTCGCGGTCCGCGATCTCGAAAAATTGCACTGGCGGACCGCGGCGAACATCGATGCGGCGATTCAGGAATTCGCATCGACGGGAACCGGCGTGTTGCGCAAGGTCGACGTGGATGGACGAACCGAGCTTCGGCTTTATGTCGCGCCATTCTTCGCCTGGATTTCGGTGACACCGACCGAGGTGCTCGTGTGGCGTGTCGTGCGCTATTCGAAGTCGTGATGCCGACGCAAGTGCAATCGATGACGCCGTCGCAGCGTGGCTGCACGGCATCTGCGCAGCCGAGAACCGGCTTTCGGCTCTTCCTTCGACGTTAGTTTCGTCAGGCGTTTCGTCAGACGATGACGATGAAACACCTATATTTTCCGGCGTCCCCAGGGGGATTCGAACCCCCGTTAGCGACGTGAAAAGCCGCGGTCCTGGGCCTCTAGACGATGGGGACGTCTGGCGCGTAAAACGCCAAAGAGGGCGGGAACCTACCTAGGCCGCGCTGCTCTGTCAAA
>JAICXU010001073.1 GCA_025934595.1 Polyangiaceae bacterium
CCCCACGACCACGACTTGCGCCGGCGATCTCACGAGCGAGAGCGCGGGCCTCACGAACGTCGCGATGGCGTAGCCAAGGACGACGAGCGGCTTTTTCGCCGTGCGATCACTGCGCTTGCCGGACCACCACTTCACGATCGAAGCGATGCATTCCGCCGTGCCCTCCATCACGCCGAGCGCCGCTGCGCCACCCCCGATCGCGATCAAGAATGCGGGCAGGAGCGGATACGCCATCTCGGTGGCGACATCGGTGAAGAACGCCGCCCAGCCGAAACGAACGACGGTTTCCGGGAACCGTTTTCCGTTTTCTGCGTCTGTCCCTGAGCGTCGGTCGTGCATCGTTCGTGTTTCTGCTATCTCATGGGCCGCGCTTTGACGTGAACGAAGCTGCGCCTTATGTTGTGGATGGAGCGGGATTTCCGCCGAATCGAAGAAAGAATTGGAGCCACTGAGATGCACGTCCCCCCTAAGGGTGATCCGGCCTCACTCGGAAGTATCGGAAAATTCGAAGTTAAACGGTCGAGCAAGAAGCCTGGCCCCGCGCTCGAGCTTCATGCCTCGAGCCCCATTCCCACGCAGTTCGGGGAGTTCGAGCTGAAGGTCTTCGCTCGAATCCCGCCCGGAAATGAGAGCGGCGGGAGCGAATCCGAAGCCGCGACCGGCGAAACGGCGCGCGAGCACGTGGCCCTGGTCTACGGCGACGTCCGCGGCGCGCGTGCGCTTCCCGTGCGCGTGCATTCGGAGTGCATGACGAGCGAGGTCTTCGGCTCGCTCAAATGCGACTGCAAAGCGCAGCTCGAATGGGCGATGGCGGAGATCGCGCGACAAGGCGCGGGCGCCATCCTCTATTTGCGCCAAGAGGGTCGTGGCATCGGCCTCGCGAACAAGATCCGCGCGTACGAGCTGCAAGCGCGCGGTCACGACACGGTCGACGCGAACCGCATGCTCGGCTTGCCCGACGACGCTCGCAACTACGACATCGCCGCCTCGATGCTCGACTACCTCGGCGTCGAAAGCATTCGCTTGATGACGAACAATCCGGAGAAGGTCCGCGCGATGCGCGCGCTCGGCGTGCAAGTCGACGATCGCATTCCGGTCGTCGTCGAGCCGAACACGTTCTCGGCGGGATACCTCGAGACCAAGCGGCTTCGCATGTCGCACGATCTGCCGGCCTACTTGAATCAGCCGGTGAACGTGAAGCGCGCCGCGAACGGCAAATAGTGTAAAGTCCGCGGCGCGTATGCGTCGCTCGCGTCTCCTGTCGCTCTCCGCGGTTTCGCTTTTCGCCCTCGCGCGCGGCGCGTCTGCGCAGGCGCTCCCGTCGGTCGACACGCGCACGTGGACGCCCTCGGTCGATCCGCACGCCGGCGTCATCGCGGAGCCCGTCATCACGCCAGGCGCGTGGAGCTGGAACGTCGGCGCGTGGCTCAATTACGCCGATCATCCCGTCACGTTGCGCGATCCCTCGTCGGGCAACGTCGCACTGCGTCCGGTCTCGTATTCGTTCGGCACCGATCTCACGGCGAACATCGGCATCGGATCGCGCGCCGCGATCGGCCTCGATGTGCCGTTCATTCTCTATCAAGACGGCTCGAACACACTGCCCGCTTCGGTGAGCCAAACGAAGCAAGCCACGAACACGGCGATGGGCGACATCGGGATCCACGGCAAAGCGGCCATCATCTCCAACGCG
>JAICXU010000228.1 GCA_025934595.1 Polyangiaceae bacterium
GACGCGGCGCTGCGCGCGCGAATCGAAGATGCCGTGCGAGTCGCGCCGAATGACATTCGCGTGGTCACGCTTCGAGCGGCTCTTGCTCTCTCGAAGAGCGATCTCACGAATCCCGCGCTCCGCTTGGGCGAAAACGCGCCCGAGGAGATCGCGTCCGCGACCGCCGAGGCGACTGCGATCCGCGGCGTTGCAGATTCCACGGGAGCTTCTCCCCTCACCGCTCCGATTTTGGCGCTGCGCCGTGCGAGAGCCGCTCTCGCCCGCGGAGAGCTCGGCGCGGCGTCCGAAGCGATCGGCGAGCTCGCTGCCGTTCCCGATCTCGAAGCCGCGGCCACGTGGCTCGCCACGTCGTTCGCAGCGAACGACGCCGCGACGCGCACGCGTGCGGCCACCGCTTTGAAGCCGCTGCTCGACGACGAGGGCCGTGAGGGCGCCGACCCGAAGGGCGCTGCGCGGGCTCTGGCGACGCGCGGTCTCGAGCAATCGAGCGCGGAGGTGGTACACGCTGCGCTGGAGCATGCGTCCGCTTTCACTCCGGGTGAGCGGCTGCTTCTTCGCTTGCTGTCCGGCGACGACGCGGAGCGCGTGCGCGGAGAGATCGCGCGTGTCGCAGAGGAGAGCTCGGAATCGCATGCTCTTCTGTCCGCCGCGGCGTCGATCGCGGCGCAAGGCAAAGATCATCGCGCGGGAAATGCGGCATCGAAGCGAGGGCTCGAGCTCGGTCATTTGCTCGGTCACGGAACCGATCTCGAGCCGATCGAGCCCGCGGTCGACGCGCGTTCCGAGGACTCGCCCGCCGAGATGAGGATGCTGAAGCTCGACATCGCACGACGCCGCGCACGTTGGAGCGACGTCAGCGCGGCGCTTTCCGAATGGGGACAAGAAGGCGCGTTCGAGCGCGCGCTCGCCGCGGCCCTCGTTGCAGAGCGAGCAGGCGACAAGGAACGCGCTGCGAAGAGCTATCGCGCGGCATACGAAGCGTATCCGGCGAGCGACGTCGCGTTGCGGCCACTCTGCACGATCGATCCTTCGGAAGATTTGGCAGCCGAGCTCGAGAACATCGCGACGGTGCTCGGCACGAGCTCGAAGGCCGCTCTCCTCCGCATCGAAGCAGCGCTGCGCGCGGCGAGCCTCGACGACGCGACGAAAAAAGATCGGTTCGACCGCGCGCACGAAGCGGCGCCCGATCTCCCGATCGCCTCATTTTTGGGCGAGCGATATGCGCGGCGCCTCGGGAGCGTCGACGACGTTTTGAAATACGTTCGCGCGCGCAGAGCCGCAACGAAGGATCCGATCGAAAGCGCCATCGACGCCATTCGAGAGGCGCTTCTCGTCGTCGATACCGATCCGGCGCTCGCCGCGACGCGCCTCGACGAAGCGCACCACGCGCGCCCGGAAGACTTCGCGCTGCGCGAGCTCTACGAACGGCTATCGGTCGATTCGTCCGGAAAACCCGCGGGCGCGCAAGCATTGACGGACCGCGGCGCGTGGCGCGAAAAGCGGGCGGAGTCCGCTCCCGACGACACGAAAGCCGCGCTGCTTCTCGAAGCCGCGTACGACTACGAGCGCACGGGGGACGTAGCGGGCGCTCTTCGTACCGCGAGCGCGGCGAAGTCGGCGCGCGCGATCGGCATCGAATCCAGAATTCTCGAACGTGCAGAGCTCCGCTCGGGCTCCGTCGCAAGGCTCGCCGACGAGCTGCTCAATCGCGCGCGCGGCGCCCAAGATCCAACCGCGCGCCGCGAAGCGTACGAACGTCTCGCGGAGCTCGATGCGACCGCGCGGAACGATCTCGCGAGCGCTCTCCTCTGGCACAAAACGATCCTCGACGATTTCCCGCTCCACAAACCGAGCCTTCGATACGTCGAGCAAGCTCTCATCGGTGAAGGTCGCGACGACGAGCTCGAGCCGTTCGCGCAAAATATCGCACGCGCGCTCTCCGGCTCCGAAGGCGGCGAAGCGTCGGCACATGCATCGCTGTCGACGCGTCTGAAAATGCGCGCTGCCGATTGGGACGGCACCCGCGAAATGGCGGAGCTCGCGCGTTCGCAACCCGAGCCTTCGCTCTGGTCCCTCAGGCTCGTGAACGCTCACGCGCGTGCGCACGGCGACCATCAGATCGATCTCGACACGACGCTCATTTTGCTCGACCGCGCGACGCGCCCCATGGAGATCGTCACGTTGCTCCTTCGCGCCGCCGATGCAGCGCTGCGCCTCGGCAAGAACGACGTCGCGAAAGAAATGCTGGAACGCGCGACGTCGACCGATCCCGGCGACGTCAGCGCATGGGAGAAGCTCGCGGGCGTTCGCAGACGATCGTTCGACGCGGCGGGTGCGGCGGAGGCATTCGAGAGCGTCGCGCGAACGAGCGTCGTCTCGAATCGGCAGCTCGAGGCTTGGTACGAAGCGGCGATCGTTTGGCTCGAGACCGTCAAAGATGTCGCACGCGGCGTCGGCGCGCTCGAGCAAATCGCCAATGTGGACGTGAACTACCGCGACGTCTTCACGCGCCTGTCATCGCTTTATGCGGCGGGCGGCAATCGCGCGGAGCTCGCGAGCTTGCTCGAGCGTCGTGTCAGCACCGTGAACGATCCGAGCGAACGCATCCTGCTCGAGGTCGAACGCGGACGCATCCTCGCCGAAGCCGGCGACGTGGCCGGCGCGCGACAAGCCTTCGAAGCCGCGCTGGAGCGCGAGCCCGACAACACCGCCGCCCTCACCGCTCACGCCGATTTGTGCGCAAAAATGGCGGATTGGAACGCGGCGGAGCAAGCCTGGGTGCGGCTCGCTCGCCTGCTCGCGACCCCGGAGGAGCAGCGCGCGATCTACTCGAGGCTCGGAGAGCTGTACTCGCAGCACGCGGTGAATTTGTCGCGCGCGGAAACGGCATTCAAAGAAGTTCTGAAGCGCGCACCGGACGACATCGCGGCGATGGAGAGCCTCATCGGCGTGTATCGCCGCGCGAACGACGCCGCCAACGCGCTCAACATGCAGCAGCAGCTCATCTCGCGTGCGATCGATCCCGCCGATCGCCGTCGTCGCCTCATCGAGCTGTCGTCGATTTACGAGACCACGTCGCACGACATGCGCAAAGCGGAGCAAGCGCTCGAAACGGCGCGACGCGAGTATCCGACCGACGTCGCGGTTCTCCGCGCGCTCGCCGAGTTCTACACGCGTCATCGCCAAATGCCGGCCGTGCACATTCTTCTCGATCGCGCGGCGGCCGAAGCGCGCCGATCGTTCACGGCGGGTCGCTTCATGCCGGCGCTCTTCGAGGTCATGGCCGCCGTCTACGACATTCGTGGAAAGAAAGACGCGAGCCACTCCGTGCTCGCCACTCTCGCGGCGCTCAACGGCGAGCCGCCGCAAATTCAAGGTGCGGAGTCGCGCGCCGGAGATCCTCGCCTCGACGAGGTGCTCGCACCCGAGGTGCTCACCCCCGCGCTCCGGGCGCTGCTTGCTCGCGCCGGTGATGCGCTCGACGCGGTATTTCCGCTCGATCCGCGCGCCGTCCAGGCGCAGCCGCTTCCGCCTAACGCGGGCCCCATCTTCAACATCGCGCACACGATCGCGTCGGGGATGCAGATCCCGGGCTTGCAGGTCTACGTGTCGCGACAGATCGGACCCACGTGCATTCCCGTCGGCTCGGCGCCTCCGGCGATCGTGCTCGGCGAGCAGTTGATGAATGCGCCGAATCCGCTCGCCCGCACGTTCCTCATCGTGCGCGCGCTGAAGCTCGTACAAGCCCACGCCTCCGCGCTGCTTCGCGTTCCGCCGAATGATCTGCCGCTCCTCATCGCGGCATGGCTCCAGGTGTTCAATCCGAGCTGGGTACCTCAGGGCCTCAATCCCGCTGCGCTCGCTGATGCCGTTCGTCGCGTGCAAGCCGTGCTTCCGCGCCGGCACGATCCCGACGTCGGTCTCATCGCGCTCGAGGTCGCAGGCTCGCTCGGAAATCAAGCGGGAGCTCTCGGACCGGGCGCGCTCGCATGGGCGGATCGCACGGGTCTCCTCGCGGTCGGTGACATGAGCGCAGCGCTCGACGGCATCGCGTGGGTCATGGGAATGCCGAACGGCGCGCCGAAGGGAGCGGCGGAACGCGGCGCTTGGATCGCGCGTACGCCGGAAGCGAAAGAGCTCTTCATCTACAGCGTGAGCGACTCCTACGCCGAAGCCCGCATGCGCGCGGGCCTCGGACGATAATTCTCATTCGACGAGGATGCGCACCGGCGCGCTCTCTACGCCGGTCTCCGTCTCGGCGACGAGCACGTGCTGACCAGGAGCGAGCTGCCACCTCACGACATGCGCGTCGTCCGACGCCGCGATCACGCGACCATCGACACGGAGACGAACGCGGCCCGCGTTTTTGGGCGCATCGATGCGGACGGGCAAAGCTTGCGTCACCGCAGGGCGGCTCGGATCGATTTCGTACGATGCGCCGTCGTTCGGTGATGCGATGCGAAGCTGGGCGCTGCTCCCTCGGGCAAGAGGTGCGCCTTCGCTCGTCTCGGGCGCGACGTGACGATGAGCGGCTTTCGCCCACGCTGCATATTCGGGCGGAAACGCTTCGAACGATTCCTCGGCATGAGGACCGATGCGAACGAATTGATGCATAGTACATGCATCGAGCACGGCCGTCTTTGCCGGCATCCACTCGAGGATGGTGTGACCGCACGCCGAGGTCGGGGCCATGCCCGATAGCGGACACACCTCACGGCGTACGAGCTCCGCGCTTGCGGCCGCGCCGATCGGCGCCGGCGTGCGACCCTGCATGGCCGCGATCATCACGCTGCGAAAAATCGGACCTGCGCCCGTGATTCCGCTGACGCCGTCCATCGCGCTGCCGTCGAAGTTGCCGACCCACACGCCGACCGTGACCTCGTTCGTGAAGCCCACCGTCCAGTTGTCGCGAAATCCTTTCGAGGTTCCCGTCTTCGCGGCCACGTCGAACGGCAGCTCGAGCACGCTTCGTTCGCCGAACGACGAAAGGCGCGCATCGCGATCCTTCAAGATGTCGGCAAGCACCGCGGCGACGGCTTCGGGCATCACGCGCCGTCCGACCGCGCGCGGCGCGTCCATCGTGAATCGTACGGGCTCGTACCATCCCTTGCGCGCGATCGCCGCGTACGCGTTCGTCAGCTCGAGGAGCGTCACCTCGCCGTCGCCGAGCGCGAGCGCGGGCCCGTAATAGTCCGGAGCCTCGGTGAGCGATCCCATACCGAGATCGTGCAAGCGATCGAGGAGCGGCGCGTCGCCGATTTGCGTCGCCGTCCAGACCGCGGGGACGTTGAACGAGTTCGCGAGCGCCTCGCGAAGTCGCACCGGTCCGTGGAACTTTTCGTCGTAGTTCAGCGGCGCGTAAGGGCCCGTGAGAAGCGGCAGCTCCAGCTCGATGTCGGGCAACACCGTCGCGGCCGTGAAGCCGAGCCTCTCCATCGCTAGACCGTAGACGAACGGCTTCAACGTCGAGCCCGGCTGGCGACGCGCGCGAACCCCGTCATTTTGGTCGTGATTCTTCGTGTCGAAAAAATCTTGCGAGCCGACGTACGCGAGCACGTCGCCCGTCGCGTTGTCGATCACGACGACGCTCGCCGCCGTTACATGCTTCTTCGCGAGCGGCTCGAGAGCGACGAGCGCGGCTTGCTCGGCCTCACCTTGCAAGTCGCTCGCGATCGTCGTCCGAATGGTCCCCGAGCGCACCGCGGGAAGGCTCGGATCGAGATCGCCCGCGGCCAAGGCTTCGACGAGATGCGGCGCGCCGAACGTCGGCGTGTGCTTCTGGACGAAGAGCGGCTCACGCTTCGCGCGCTCGAACGCTTCGTCCGAAATCCATCTCGCATCGTGCATGCGACCGAGAATGCGATCGCGACGGCGAAGCGCGCGCTCCGGGTGCCGTTCGAGCGCATAGACCTCCGGGCCGCGAGGAATCGACGCGAGCGTCGCCGCCTCCGCATGCGAGAGCGCCCGTGGCGGCTTGTCGTAATAGACGCGGCTCGCCGCGTCGATCCCCCGCTAATTCGGCCCGAATGGCGCGCGA
>JAICXU010000865.1 GCA_025934595.1 Polyangiaceae bacterium
ACGGAGGGATCCTCCGCGGAGAACAGCGCGAGACCAAGCCGGTAAAGGCTACCAGCCGCCGTGCACCGGACCCCATGGTAGATCATGAGCCATCCCTCTTTGGTCTCGATGAGCGGAGGTGAGAGACCGATCTTGTTCGCGTCCCACCACGCACCTTTACGAGCGAGCAAAATGGGTTTGTGAGCTCCCCAATTTCGGAGGTCGGGAGAATAGGAGATCCAGATGTTGGCGGCCGCGTCGGTCACCGGTCGGTGAATCAACGCGAAGTTGCCCTTGATTCGTCTCGGAAGAAGCGCGGCGTCCTTGTCGTCGGGCTGCATGACCAGCCCGAAGCGCTCGAAGCTGCGGAAATCCTGCGTGAGCGCGAGCGCAACGCCCGGGCCGTCCTTGCTGAACGCGGTGTAGACGACCGCGAATTTTCCGAGGTCGGGCATCCACGTGATGCGCGGATCCTCGATGCCCCAAAGCTCTTCATGATGAGCTTCGGGATGCGGCATGAGGGTCGGCCGCTCATCGATGACCCAGCCGTCGATGCCGTTCGGAGAGCGAGCCGCACAAAGATGGGAATGCCCGCGTCGATCTTCGACACGACAAAGAAGGAGAGTCGTGCCATCCGCGAGAAGCGTCGCGCCGGCGTTGAACACCGTATGGGCGGGATACGGCCAATTGGAGGATGTGAGGATGGGATTTTTGGAGTGGCGCTCGAAGAGCACCTCATACTTGCGATCCCTCATTCTGCACCTTCCTCTGCATAGAGGGCGGCGGCTACACGATCCAAGCGCGCCTTCGATCCCGCGCCGGATTCGACGACCGCGATTTTGGAGGCAAGTCGATCGGCATTTCGCATTTCCGCGACTGCCTGAAGGAACGACAGCGTGGATTCCGCGCCCTGGTTTTCGTTCATGCGATCGGCATGAATGCCGTCACGACATCCGCCCGTCATCGCGTCGAACACCGGTTTATGGAGAGGATTCTGTCCAAAAAACCACTCGAATGCGCGCCGCGCGTGCGCCGCCCATCGTGCCTGCCCCGAGATACGACCGGCATCCAGACATGCCGACACCATCGCGCACGCTTCCACGGGCTGTTGATCGAACACGGCGCGTTCCCCGCCGCACACGTGAAATCCGTTCGATCCCACGGGAGAGAAGCTCCCGTCGGTCGCGGCACATTCGGCGACGAGCCATTCGAGAGAGCGTATGCCCACCGTGATCATCTCTTCGTTTTCCAGCCACGCGCCCGTCACGAGCATTGCTTGCGAGAGACGCGCATTTTCGTACGTGAGCCTATCTTCGAACCACGGCCAATCGTCCGTCGAAGACCGTCGAAAACGCTCGAGCAATCTTTCGCCGAGCGCGGCGCCGATGGACTCGACGTTGCTGTCGCCACGAAAAGCGCCGAGATACTCGTCGACGCCGAGCAATGCAAAGGCCCACGCGCGCGGGCTCGTGAGCGACGGCGTCGCACGGAGCGCCGCATGAAACAGCCTGCGCGCGAGCTGCTGGCGCCCCGGATCCAAGGACCGGCCCACCACGGCTCCGAGCGCCCAAATGGCTCGCCCATGACTGTCATCGGAACCCCGCTCGTCGATCCATTTGCGATCGTACGTCATGAAATTCCTGAATCGGTCCGTTTCCTCGTCGAGCGCAGCATTCACGAACGCGAGATACCGGGACGCCAACGCTCTCACGACGGTCGGTGCCTCACTTCCTTCCTCTTCGACGCGTGTCATCAAGAGGAGCGCGCGCGCGTTGTCGTCCGTGCAGTATCCATCTTGATACCGAGGCACGCTGAACGCCGCGTGTTGGAGCATCCCGGTGTCGTCGGTCATCGCACGCACGTGTGAGAGATCGATCTCGGGCGGCTCGGGAGCCCTTCGCGCGACTGCCTTGCGACGAAAATCCGCGCGCCGCATCCCTTCGTGCGTCTCGTGCGCGCGCTCGAACGAATCGAGATAACGACGCGCCACGACCGGCCAGCTCATCGAACGACCGAATGCGGCCGCGTGGCGCTGAAGCTCACTCCGCTTGTGCGGGTGATCGAGGAGGTCGATGATCTCGCGTGCGATCGCGCCCGCATCGCGCCACGGAACCAAGATGCCGCGGCCATCGGAGAGAAGCTCGCGTGCATAGCGGTAGGGAGTCGAGATCACGGCCTTGCCGCAGCCCACCGCGTAAGCCAACGTGCCCGAGGTGCTCTGTTCTTCCTTCAAATAGGGAGTTACGTAGATATCGGCGGCGCTCAGGAA
>JAICXU010000463.1 GCA_025934595.1 Polyangiaceae bacterium
AAAGACGCGCTCCACGAAGCGCACAAGCGTCTCGAAGTCGTGAACATGCACGAGTTCGGCGATCGCTTCCCCGCCGAGCTCGGCGACGGCATGCGCAAGCGTGTGGCCATCGCGCGCGCGCTCACGCTCGATCCCGAGTTCGTCCTCTTCGACGAGCCCACGACGTCGCTCGATCCCGTCAGCGCGCGCCGCGTCGACAAGTTGATCCGCGAGCTCTCCGACAAAATCGGAGTCACGTCGATCGTGGTGAGCCACGATCTCGTCAGCATCTTCACGATCGCCGATCGCATCGTCATGCTCTACAAAGGCGCGGTTCGTCTCATCGGCTCGCGCGAGGATTTCAAGAACGCCGACGATCCGATCGTGCAGCAATTCATCCACGGACGCGCCGAAGGGCCGATGGATCTCTGAAATCACCGTTCCCGGAGCCTCGTTTTCCCGCTAAGAATGGTCCTGCCCCATGGCGGAAGAGCGATCGATCGAGGTCAAAGTCGGGATCTTGATCCTCGTCTCGCTCGGAATTTTGAGCGCGTTCATCCTCGTCATGGGCGGCATCAGCTTCCAGAAGACGTACGTCGTCTACGTCGACTTCGACAATCCCGGCGGCCTGCAATCGGGCGCGCCGGTTCGCATCGCGGGCGTCAAGGTCGGTGACGTCGAAGAGCTCGCGTTCATGGGCGGCATCGTCGATCCGAAAGTGAATCGTCGCGTGCTCGTGCGCGCGAAGCTGAAGATCCAGCAAAAAGTCCAGTCGACGATCCACGACGACGCAGACTTTTACGTGACGACGCAAGGCGTCCTCGGCGAGCAGTTTTTGCAAATCGATCCGGGAACGCCGAATCGGCCCGTGTTGGCGGAGAACGCGATCGTCAAAGGCATCGACCCGCCGCGGCTCGATCTCTTTTTGGCGAAGGCCTACGAGCTGCTCGACACCACCGTCACCGGCATCAAAAATAACCGCGAGCTCTTGAGCGACATGGCGGTGAACGCCGACGGGCTGCTCAAAAACTTGAACGGCGTGCTCGGCGACAATCGTGATCGCATCAATCGCACCGTCGAAAATCTCGAGAAGCTCTCCGACAACGCGAATCAGCTCACGATCGACGCGAAAAAGCGCGTCGACGATCCGCGCATCGATCGCACGATCTCGAACATCGACTCGATCTCGACCGACATTCGTCGTGACTCGGGGCCGATGCTCAAGGACGCGCGCGAGGCGCTCGCGAATGCGAACCGCGCTTCCGACGCCCTTGGCTCACCCGAGCAAGCCGCGAAGCTGAAAAAGTCGCTCCAAGATCTCGCCGAGCTCGCGACGCGTGCGAATGCGACGGCGGCGGACGCGCAAGAGATCGTCGCGCACATCAAAAAGGGCGAAGGCACCGTCGGCGCGCTCGTGATGGACGAAGAGGTCTACGACGACGTGCAAGAGATGCTGCGGGATCTGAAGCACAATCCCTGGAAATTCCTCTGGCGTGAGTGAGATCAGTCGGCGCCGGTGTCGGGGTTTCCGCCGCCACCGGTGTCGGGATTTCCGCCGCCGCCCGTGTCGCCGCCGCCTCCCCCGCCGCTGTCACCACCGGTAGCGCCGCTGTCGCCGCCGCCCCCGCCTCCTCCACCGCCGGCCTCGGCGCCGGCTTCGCCTTCGGATTGCTGGATCGCGCTCAAATTATCGGAGCAGACGCGTGAGCCGTTCGCTTGCGGAATGCACACGAGCCCCTCGGCGCAGTCGGTCGTGACGAAGCACGCGCCGCCTTTCGCGATCGGATCGTTCGACGCGCAGGCCATCGGCAGCGCCAGGAGCGCGCACGTGAAGCCCACCCCCATCACTGCTCCGGCAACTCGAAGCCTCACATCGCGAATCGTACCACGCGACTCAGGCGAGGGTGAGCAAGACATCCCCTTCGTTGACCGCCTGCCCTTCGGAGCACGCAATTTTCTCGACGGTTCCTGCAGCGGGCGCCTCGACGGGCATCTCCATTTTCATCGATTCGAGGATGACGCACGTATCCCCTTCGGCCACCTTGTCGCCTACCTTCACTTCGATTTTCCACACGGTGCCGGTGATGTGCGCGCTGACGTTCGAGGGCATGGCGCGCGAGACTACCCAATTTTGCCGAGCCGCGCGCGTTTCAAAAGCACCGAGGTCATCTGATGAATCAAGCTCCTCCGAAAGTTGTCGCCCAAACTCGAACGGCGCGTTTGCGAACCGAGCCGAAAGCCGGTAGTTTTCCGAAGGCGAGGAACGATACGACCATGGCGGAACAGAAAGAGAGCTCGGTTCTCTTTTCACTCAAGGAGCTCATGAACCTTGAGGAGGACCGAATCAAACAGGAAGAAACCGAGCGCCAACGGCAGGAGCAGGCCGTGATCCAGGCGCGTTTGGACGCGGAGCGCAAAGCCCGCGAAGAGGAAGAAGCGCGCATGGCCGCTGCCGAAGAGCAGCGCCGGCAGCAAGAGCAGCGCTCGCGCGAAGAGATGGCGCGCCTCGAGGCGATTCGCCATGCCGAGGTCGAGAAAGCACGCCTCGACGCCGAGAATGCAGCGCGTCTCGAGCAGCTGCGCCAACAGCAGGCGCACGATCTGAATCTCACCGCGATCAAACAAGACAAGAGCAAAAAGAACCTTCTCTACATCGCCGTCGGCGTCGGTGTGGCGCTGGTCTTGGCCGTCGCCATCGGCGGGTATGCAGTGAAGGTCCAGTCGGACAAGGCCGCCGCTCTCCAAGCGCAGCTCGCGCAGCTCGTCTCGGACGAGGCCGACATCAAACAAAAGATGGCGAGCGCCAACGCCGAAGATCGCGCGCGTCTCCAAGAAGAGCTCGATGCGAAAGAATCGGCGATTCAAAACTTGAAGGATCACCCGAACACGGTGCAGACGACAGCGCCCGTGCACGCGTCGCATCCGACCGGCGGCGGCAACACGACCAAGCCCGCGACGACGAGCAAGCCCTGCAACTGCACGCCGGGTGACCCGCTCTGTTCTTGTTTGTAAAAGGCGGTCTCTGACCCCGCGCGGTTCACAGCGAATCATATTTGCCCTCGATTTTCCGAGGATCGGTGACGCTCGTGCGTTCGCTGATCGATTGGGAAATCACGTCGGCATGCTCAAGGTCGGCCTCGAGCTGTTCATCGCGGAGGGCGGCGCGGCGGTGCGCGAAGCCAAAAAAACGCATCCGGTTTTTCTCGATCTGAAGCTCCACGACATTCCGCAAACCGTCGAGCGTGCCGTTTCACGAGCGGCCGATCTCGGCGCGAGCATCGTCACCGTGCATGCCTCCGGCGGCCGCGAGATGCTCGCGCGCGCGGCGCACGTCGGAAGAGATCGCGGGCTCGACGTCGCCGCCGTCACCGTGCTCACGTCGCTCGACGATTCGGATTTGAAAGCGGCCGGCGTCGACGCGTCGGTCGGCGTGCATGCGCTTCGGCTCGCGCGCGTCGCGTTCGATGCGGGCGTGCGAGCGTTCGTGTGCTCGCCGCAAGAAGCAGCGGCGATGCGCAAGGAGCTCGGACGCGAAGGCGTGCTGATCACGCCCGGCGTGCGCGCGACTCGAAATCCAGCGGAAAATAAGGACGATCAGAAGAGAGTGGCCACCGCGCACGATGCGATCGATAGTGGCGCGGACTACGTGGTCGTCGGTCGTCCGATTCGCGACGCCGCCGACCCCGTGGCCGCTGCCGTAGAAATCGCAAAAGGAATCGAGGCCGCCGAGCATGCGATGGATCGTCGGGCTACAGCCGGTACGTGAAGCCATTCGGGCGCGTGGAAAAGATCTTCCGCGCGTGATGGTCGAGAAGAGCGATTCGCGTGAGCTCGATGCGCTCGCGCGCTTTGCGACCGATCAAGGCATCCCGAACGTCGTGCGCGTCGATCGCGGCGAGCTCGACAAAGTCGCGAAAGGCGCGAAGCACCAAGGCGCCGCCGCGCTCGCGGAGGAGCTCACGATCGTGCCGCTCGAAGATCTCGTGGTGAACGAGTCGACGCTCATCGTCGCGCTCGACGAGATTCAAGATCCGCAGAATTTCGGCGCGATCGTGCGATCGGCGGTCGGCTTCGCGTCGACGGGGATCGTCTGGCCCGAGTCG
>JAICXU010001121.1 GCA_025934595.1 Polyangiaceae bacterium
AGATCCTCGAGCCCGGGGAGACGCTGCGTGCCTCGTGGCTCGTCGACGGCACGACGGGATACGACTTCGCGACGTCCATCCTGGGTCTCGGCATCGATCCTCGTGCCGAGCGTGCTCTCACACAATTTTATCGTCGCTTCACGGGTGATGCGCTCGGGTTCGCCGAGCACGTCGAGAACGCAAAGCGGCACACGCTCACGTTCAGCCTCGCGAGCGAGATCAACATGATGGCGCGATCGCTTGAGCGCATCGCCGCCAATAGTCGCAAATGGTGTGACTTCACGCTTTACGCCCTCACACGTGCTCTCACCCATGTGATCTCCGCGTTTCCCGTCTACCGAACGTATCTCCAAACCGACGAAGCGGCGTCGGACCAGGACGAGCGCATCGTCGTGGATGCCATCGCCGCTGCGCAACAGGCCGCCATTTCGATCTCGCCCACGATCTTCGATTTTTTGCGCGATGTTCTCTTGATGAAGCTCGAGGTGGCGGAGAAGGAGCGAGAGGAGGTCGCGCGTTTCACGCTGCGCTTCCAGCAGCTCACGGGGGCGGTGATGGCCAAGGCGGTAGAGGATACGGCGTTCTACCGGTACAACCGCCTCCTCGCCCTCAACGAGGTCGGCGGTCTACCCTCCAAATTCGGGACCAAGCCCGACGAGCTCCACGAGCAAAATACCGAGCGCGCTCGCAGCTGGCCGCTGTCGATGATCACGACGTCGACGCACGACAGCAAGCGCGGCGAAGACACGAACGTGCGCATCGCGGCCATCACGGAGCTCGCGTCCGACTGGATCCAATCGGTTCGCAGATGGAGCGAAATCCTTGCGCCTCTCCGGCGAACCGTCGACGGCGAGCGGGCGCCCGCCGCGGGTCACGAGTACGCTTTTTACCAAGCTCTCGTGGGCGCGTGGCCGTTCGGATGGGACGGCGCGAGCCAACGAGAGGCTCTCCGCGATCGCATTTGCGCGTTCATGGAGAAGGCGAGCAAGGAGGCGAAGGATCGAACGCTGTGGACGAATCCGAACGCCGCGTACGACGAAGCGCTCCAGGATTTCGTCCAGCGCGCGTTCGCGAACGAGACGTTCATGGCGAGCATGCGCTCCTTCTGCGACGCGATCGCGATTCCGTCTGCCGTCGCATCGCTCGCTGCCGTCACGGTGAAGCTGTGCGCGCCCGGCGTTCCCGACACCTACCAAGGCTCGGAGCTGTGGAACCAGAGCCTCGTCGATCCCGACAATCGGAGCCCGGTGGATTTCGATCTACGCCGCCGCCTGCTCGCGGATCTGGCTCAAAAACGAGGGGATTTGCGATCGCTCGTCCACGAGACCATGAGCGATTTGCGAGACGGCAAGATCAAGCTTCACGTCGTCGCCACGCTTCTTCGCGCGCGGTCGACGAGCCCCGATCTTTTCCGCCGCGGCGACTACGAGGCGCTCCCGAATGGCGAAAACGTCTTCGCCTTCACGCGCAGCTTCGGCGACGCACGCATGGTGTGTGCGGTTCCTCGCCTCGTCGGCGCGCGGTGCCACGCCGAAAATCGATGGCCGCTCGCAGACTTTTGGCGCGACCAGCGAATCCGCATCGTGCA
>JAICXU010000368.1 GCA_025934595.1 Polyangiaceae bacterium
CGCGGCCGCGGGTCACGATCTCGCGCTCGTGCAAGTGCTCGCGCAGGAAGAAATCGCGCCCGCGTACGACGGTGATTTCGCGCTCGAGGACTCGGAGACCGGCGCAACGGTGGACGTCACCGTCGACGACGCTGCCATGCGCGCCTACATGGATCGCTTGAACGGCTTATTTTCGGCTCTTCGCGCGATCGCGAAACGCGTGCGCGCGCCGTACGTGCGCACCACGAACCAAGAATCCACCATCGACGCCGTGCGCCGATTCGTGGCGCGTGCGGTGGACTGAGATGCACGCGGTGGAGCTCCTCAACATCAAGGGCCTCCTTCTTCTGTCGGCGCTCGTGCCGCTGATCGTGATGTACATCCTCAAGATCCGGCGCGAGAGGCTCCGGGTGCCGTCGACGTGGCTTTGGGCGGCCGCCGAGCGCGATTTGCTCGCGAAGCATCCGTTCAAGAAGCTCGTCGCGCAGGTCCCGCTCGTTTTGCAGATCCTCGCGCTCCTCCTTTTGGCGTTGGCTCTCTCGCGACCTGCCGCGCGCGGTGGGACGATCGTCGGCGATCACGTCGCCATCGTCGTCGACACGAGCGCATCCATGGGCGCGAACGCACATCCGCACGAAGCTCCAGGCCCCGGCGTCGCCACGCGCATGAGCGAGGCCATCCAAGCGGCGAACGACGTCGTGGGATCTTTGTCGCCCGGCACGGACGCGATCATCGTCGAAGCGGCACGCGAGCCGCGGGTCGTCTCTCCGCTCGATCGCGATGCGCGTCATTTGCGCGCTGCGATCTCCACGCTCGGCGTCCGCGAGGTGGAAGGCGATCTCGCACCGGCCGTCGCGCTTGCCGCGGATCGTCTGCGCGCGCTCGGCGGAAAAAAGAAAATCATCATCGTGACCGACGGAGCCCTCGCGAGCCCCGATCCGATCACGGCGTCCGGAATTTCGACCGAGGTCGTACAAGTCGGCGAGCCCGTCGACAACGCGGCGATCGTGCGCATCGACGTTCGGGCGGGCGTCGACCCGCAAACGCATCGCGACCAAGCGCAGGTGTTCGTGATGCTCGAGAGCTACTCGGCATCGCCGCGCGACACGTTCGTGACGTTGTCGGTCGCGGGCCGCACCGACAGCGTGGCTTCGCGCCGCGTTCTGTTGCCGCCGAATGCGAAGACGCCCGTCGTGCTGTCGTTCGAGCCGACGCGACAAGACGAAGGCAACGCGCTCTCCGTGCACATCGCGCCGGCGGCCGGTGGGCCCGACGCGCTGCCGATCGACGACGTGGCGTTCGGACGCGTACCCGGCGGCCGCAGAATTCCCGTGGTTTTGGCGTCGAACGCGAGCTCGTCGTGGATCGGGCGCGCGGCGGCGTCGGATCCCGACGTCGATCTGCAACGCATCACGGTGGCCGAGCTCGCCACCGTCAACATCGATCCCGATGCGCTCGTCATCGTCGAAGGAGCATGCCCGGAGCCATTTCCGGGACGTGACGTGCTCGTGGCTTCGCCGCCTCCGGGAAAGAGTTGTCTCGGCGTCGACGTGCAAGGTCCGATCGACCAACCCGACCTCACGTCCTGGGACGGCGGCGACGCGCGTCTTCGCTTCTTGACGCTCGACGGCGTCCATCTCGCGAAGGCCACGCCGCTCGCCGCGGAGGGCGCCGGAGCGTCGCTGGTTCGCGCCGGAAAGGTCACCCTCATCGCGGACGCATCCACGCCCGGCCGCACGGCGACGATCGTTGGCTTCGACGTCGGCGACAGCGATTGGCCTCTCAAGGCTTCGTTCGTCCTCTTCGTGCGCAACGTCATCGAGCTCGCGCAGCTCCATCGCTCGCAAGGTGGCGCGGGACCGGCGCGCACCGGTGAGCCGCTTCGCATTGCATTGCCGAACGGCGTGACGACCGCGACCGTCGAGGAGCCTGGCGCCCCCGAGCACGACATCGAATCGAAAGCCGGCTTCGCGGTCTTGCCGGCGACCGATCACGTCGGCGTCGTGCGCGTTCGTTGGAGCTCACCGCACGTCGGCAGCGTCACGATTCCCGTGAACTTGAGCAGCGAGGCCGAGAGCGACGTGCGCGCGAAGCCCCTCGTCGTCGACGAAGGCGGCGGACCGCAAGGCGTCGCCGTTCGCGCGCCCGATGCACATCACGAGTGGACGATCTACCTCGCGCTCCTCGCGACGCTGATCCTCGCGTTCGATCTCTATTGGTATACGCGCGGCCGTTCGCGCATCGCGCCGGCGGGAAAGCCAGCATGAGCGCGCTCCTTCCGCGCCTCGCGTACATCGCGATTGCCCTTATTTTCCTGGCGATTGCGATTCGCAGCACCCTCGTCGGCGGCGAGCACAAAAAAGCGCGCGTCGCGATCGTCGCGATCTTTCTCGCGCCACTCGTATACGAAGCGCTCGTTTACGTCGGGCTCGTCAAGGAGACGTATCTCCGGTTCGAAAACCCGCCCGGCCTCGTGCTCGTCGCGGCCGCCGGTCTCTTTGCCGCCTGGCGCGTCGGGAAAATTCCCGCGCGTGTCGGCAAGCTTCGTCGTCCTCTCGTCATGTTCTTCGTCGGGCTCTCGCTCCTCGCGGCGTCGCTCGCGGTCGCAGCACCCGAGATCGGCAAGAAGCTCGACCGCATGACGATCCTCCTCGATGTCGATCGCTCGCGATCGATCCAGCTCGTGCCGAACGGCGAAGCTCGAATCGCGTCCGAATTGAAGCTCGTCGAAATCGGCATGCACGACGATGATCGCATCGGCACCGTCGTGTTCGGCTCCGAGGCTGCTACCGAAGATCCTCCGCGTCCGAAGAGCGAGCTCGCATCACCACAGCGTATCGAGGTCGGTCGCGATGGCACGAACATCGAGGCGGCCATTCGTCACGCTCTCGCGGAAATTCCGGCGGACACGGCCGGACGCATCATCTTGATTTCGGACGGCGTGCAAACGCGCGGCGATGCGCTCTCGGCGGCGGCCGCGGCGATAGCTGCCGACGTTCCCGTCGACGTGGTCGTGCTCGAGCAAAAAAATGTTCCCGACGTGCGCGTCGCGAGCGTGCGCGCTCCGGCGCACGCCGACGCCGACGAGCCGCTCGATTTGCGTGTCGTCACGTCGAGCTCCATGGCGACCGACGTCGAGGTGCGCGTCAAACGCGACGGCCAAATCATCAGCAAAGGCACCGCCCACATCGCCGCCGGCGAAGACGTGCTTCGCATTCGCGAGACGGCGACGGAGCCAGGCCTTCATCGCTACGACGTCGAGGTCAGCGCGATCGATCCGAAAGCCGACGAGACGCCCGAGGACAACTCCGCGAGCGCATTCGTTCGCGTGCGCGGCCCATCGCTCGCGCTCGTGCTCGAAGGTGACGCCGGAAAAGGCGGACCCATCGCGCGAGCCTTGGAATCAAGCGGATTTCGCGTTGCGATCCAGAGCGCGAGCGGGGTGCCCGCCGACATCGGAGGATTCGCCGGATACGATCTCGTCGTTCTCTCCGACATCCCCGCGAGCGATCTCGCGACGATCCAAATCGACGCGCTCGCGAGCTACGTGAAAGATCTCGGCGGCGGGCTGCTCCTCATGGGCGGCGATCGATCGATGGGCCCCGGCGGTTATGCGAGGACGCCGATCGAAGAAGTGTCGCCCGTCGGCTTCGATTTGAAAGAGGAGAAGCGGCGCGCATCGCTCGCGGAGGTGATTGCCATCGATTACTCGGGATCGATGGGCATGAAGGTCGGGAGCCAGACGAAGCTCTCGCTCGCGAACGAAGCTGCGGCTCGCAGCGCATCGCTGCTCGGCAAGGGCGACCGCCTCGGCGTCGAGCACGTCGACACGACGGTCGCGTGGACCGTCCCGCTCGGGCCCGTCGACGACGTGAACGCGATCAGCGCGAAGATCCGCGCCGTCGACGTGGGCGGCGGCGGAATCTACACGGACGTCGCATTGCAGGCGGCGTATGCCGCGCTCGGCAAAGAGACCGTCAACTTGAAGCACACGCTGCTCTTCGCGGACGGCGACGACGCCGAGCAAATCTCGGGATGCCGCGCGATCGTGAGCGACGCTGCACGCCACGGCATCACGACGAGCGTGATCTCGCTCGGCCACGGCGGCGACTCCGCGGAGCTCGAAGCGCTCTCGAAGATCGGCGGCGGGCGTTTTTATCTCATCGACGACGCGACGAAGCTCCCCGCCGTTTTCACGCAAGAGACCATCCTCGCGTCGAAAGGCGCGATCAAAGAGGATCCGTTCAAGGCCACCCGAGGATCACCGATGCCCGCGACGAGCGGGATCGACGTCGGTCAATCTCCCGCGCTCGGTGGATACGTCGTCACCGTTCCGAAGAATCGCGCGACGATCGGCCTCCTCGCGCAAGAAGGCGATCCGCTCATGGCATCGTGGGCCGTCGGCATCGGACACGCGTCGGCGTTCACGAGCGACTTCAAAGATCGCTGGGGCAAAAATTGGCTCGGTTGGCCGGACGCCGTGAAAATGTTCGGGCAGCTCGCGCGCGATACGGCGAGAAAAGCAGACGATCCACGCGTGCGGCTCGAGAGCGATGCGGCCGGTGGAACGATGCACGTTCGGGCCGACGTCGTCGGCGACGACGGCCGCGTGCAGACCTTTCGTCGCCTCTCCGTTCACGTCGCGGGGCCTGACGGCTTCTCGCGCGATCTCACGCTCGAAGCCGTCGGCGCGGGCCGATACGCTGCCGACGTTCCTC
>JAICXU010000622.1 GCA_025934595.1 Polyangiaceae bacterium
GCGCCCGTGAAGGCTCCGCGTTCATGTCCGAAGAGCTCCGATTCGATGAGCTCACGCGGGAGCGCCGCGACGTTGATCACGACGAACGGTTTATTTTTACGGGGTCCCTCGTCGTGAAGGGCGCGCGCCACGAGCTCCTTTCCGCTGCCCGTTTCTCCTGCAACGAGCACCGGCGTGGAATAGCGCGCGAACCTACGCACGTCGTCGGCGAGCTTGCGCATCGCGAGCGATGATCCGGCGAGCGTGGGCAAGGGCTCGGGCAATTTCGCTTCGTCGAGATCGTCGTTCTTCGCGCCATCGCAGAGCGAGAGCGTGGTGCGTCCGATCGTGATGACGGCGCCGAGGCCCGCCAACGCCGCGTCGATGCGCGCATTGCCCGCGAACGTGCCGTTCTTCGATCCGAGGTCGCGGACGAGAACGCGACCGCCGTGCGGCTCGAACGAGCAATGCAACCCGCTCACGGTGCGGTCTGCGATCTTGAGGTCCGCTCGTCGCGAGGCGCCCACCGTGATCTTTCCGCGCACGAGCGGCACGCGGCGCGCGCCGGAAGGGTCCTGAATTTCGAGGACCCACGTGGGATTGCGCGTCGTCAGCGCGATTTCGACGGTGTGGTGCGACGGTTCTTCGAGACGATCGTCCATGAGCTCCTCCGAAAGGTTTTTGACCTCTCGGCGGCGCCGGGACCGAAGTTGCGTCCCAGTGAGATTTATTTTCGCGCGGCGAAACGCTCCGCGATTTCTAGGGCGCGGGCTTGCGCGCGTCTTGCCCGGTCTTCGCGCGCAACTCCGCGTAACCCGTGATCGACTCGCGAATGACGCGCCGCGCGGATTCCGGTCCCTCGAACTCTTTCACGATCACCCGCTTTTTTTCGAGCGCTTTGTAGTCCTCGAAGAATCGCCGGAGCTCGAGGAGCACGTGGGGCATGAGCTCCGAAATATCCGTGTATTGTGCAAACGCGGGATCGTCCATGTGCACGGCGATGATTTTGTCGTCGAGACCTTTGTCGTCGCGCATCTGCATGACGCCGATCGCTCGTGCGCGCATCATGCACATCGGCACGACGGGCTCTTGGCCGAGCACGAGGACGTCGAGCGGATCGCCGTCGTCGCAATACGTCTGCGGCAGAAATCCGTAATTCGCCGGATAGTGCACGGCGCTGAAGAGGATGCGGTCGACCTTGAGAAGACCGGTTTCTTTGTCGAGCTCGTACTTCATCTTCGAGCCCTTCGGGATCTCGATGAAGGCGGTAAAAAAGTCGTCCGGATTTTCGCCGAGCGGAATGTCGTGCCAAGGATGTGCGCTCATCAGTCGCCCCCGTCGCCTGCGTCGAGATCGGACGCGCCAGAGTCACTGGCGTCCGGGATTGTCCCGCCGTCGTCCGTGGGGCTCGGCTCCGCGGGCCCGGCCGTGATGACGACGCGAATGTAGAGTGGCGAGCATGTCGCGTTCGTGATGAACACGTCGTTGGGGTCGGCAACCGTGATCTCCGCGAGATTTCCCGATGCGAGCGTGAAGTTGTTGCCCGGCGCGCTCGGGCGCGGATCGGCGCTGACGTACGCGAGCACCGACACGATGCTGCGTCCGTCGAGCTCGACCGGATGAAAAATCCACGTGTGATACGGGCCGTATCCGATCCACGTCCCATCGTTCGGCGACGATTCCCACGTGGTCGTGTCGACCAGATGGCCTTCGCCGGGACCGAATCCGTAATCTTTGAATCCGTCCGATTCGCATTCGCGACCTTGGCATCCGGGCGCGAAGAGCGTCACGGGGATCGTCGCGAGAAGAAGCCAGCCCGCGATCTCGAGCGATCGCGCGAGCCTACGCATTCAAGATCTCCGACGCTTCCAGCGCGTGGTAGCTCAGGATCAAGTCCGCGCCGGCGCGGCGAATGGAGGTGAGCACTTCCATCATCGCGCGATTCAGATCGATCATCTTCGCTTTCGCGGCGGCGTGCACCATCGAGTATTCGCCCGACACGTTGTACGCCGCGAGCGGCAAATTCGACGCTTCTTTCACGGCGCGGATCACGTCGAGGTAGGCGAGGGCGGGCTTCACCATCAGCATGTCGGCGCCTTCGGCTTCGTCGAGCGCGGCTTCGCGCAAGGCTTCGCGTGCGTTGCCCGGATCCATTTGGTAGCCCGCGCGATCTCCGAACTGCGGCGCGCAGTCTGCGGCTTCGCGGAAGGGTCCGTAGAAGGAGCTCGCGTATTTCACCGCGTAGCTCAGGATCGCGGTTTGATCGAAGCCCGATTCGTCGAGCGCGCGACGAATGCGGCCGACGCGCCCGTCCATCATGTCGCTCGGAGCGACGACGTCGGCGCCCGCCCTCGCGTGCATCGTGGCCATCTTTGCGAGCACTTCGATGGTCGCGTCGTTGTCGACGACCATTTCGCCCGCGCGATTTTTCGTGAGGATGCCGCAGTGACCGTGGTCCGTGTATTCGTCGACGCACACGTCGGTCATGACGACGAGGTCGGGCGCGGCGCTCTTCATTTCTGCGACCGCGCGCGGAACCGGACCGTCCGGATCGCATCCCGAGTCACCGCGCGGATCTTTCTTCGCGGGCAGACCGAACAAGATGACGCTCTTCACGCCGCGCTTCACGATCTCGCGCGCTTGATCTTTCGCCGCCGACACGGGCAATTGAAAGACGCCGGGCATCGTCGAGATGGCTTGCGGGGCGGTGAGGCTCGCATGGAAAAACATGGGGTAAATGAAGTCGGACGGAGCGAGCGTGGTCTCCCGAACGAGCTCGCGCATCGAAGCGGAGACTCGCAGCCGGCGGGGACGAATGACCGGAAAACCCATGCCGAACGTCCTAGCACGAAAGGCACTTGTGGAGCGGCCGGCAAAGGGCCAAGCTTTCGCGCATGCGTTCTCGCCCGGTGCTCTTCGGGGCCATGGTGGTCGTCACGTCGGGCGTATTTTTCGCGTGCGGAAGTCGTTCGGCGCTGCCGGGAGATCTGGAAGAACAGAGCTCGTCGAACGACGACTCGGGAGGCGACGCACGCCGTCCGCGCGACGCGGGACCGGATACGAGCATTCCGCCGATCGACGCGAAGCCGCCGTTCGATGCAAACCGCACGGATTGTCCAGATGCGGATGCGACGCTCGTCTATCTGATGACGGTCGACAATCAGCTTCTGAGCTTCTTCCCGACCGACGGATCGTTCCGCTTGATCGGCAACATCGCGTGCCCCGC
>JAICXU010001084.1 GCA_025934595.1 Polyangiaceae bacterium
ATCCGCGGTTGCCGCGAGCTGAAAGCCGGCTTTTTGCACCTCGGATTTCACCGTTTCTTCGTCGATGCGGTGAAGCGATTGCGCGTCTTTCACGCCGTCTCCCGTCTTCGCGCTCGCATCGACCACGACGTACGTTCCGCCGGGCTTCAGCGCAGCGAATACGGCTTTGTTCATCTTGTCGCGATCGGCCCCGATCCAAACGACGTCGTGATAAAATATGTAGTTTACAACTAAATCGAGATTTTGCGCGTCTTGCGGAAGCGGATCGTCGAATGCGCGATCCTCGCGGACGACGTTCTTGTCGGCGGGCCTCGCGAGACGATCGCTGACCGCCTTGTCCATGAATTTTTTCACGAGGCCGGGATCGTTCTGCGCGTACACCTTGCCGTCGGGACCGACGGCGCGCGCGAGGAGCTCGGTCGTGTAGCCGCCGCCCGATCCGAGATCGGCCACTTTCATTCCGGGACCCACGCCGAGAAACGCGAGGAGCTGATCGGGATGCCGATTCGCATCCATCTTCTTGTCGTCATCGGTGCGATCGCTCGCAGCAAGAAGATTCTTGATCGCTTCCGGGGTGAGGCCTGCCGTGGAGGACGCGGACGACGTCGTCGTTTGCGATGCGCCGGTCGGCGTAGATGCTGGTGTCGATTGCGCGCTCGCGGTTTGCGGCGCGGGGCTCGAGCCTCCGCACGCGAAGAGAAAGGACAGCGCCGAGGCCGCGGCTAGCGATCGAATTTTCATGCGGGCCATTCTAGGCGCTGACCTCTACGCCGCGCCAGAAGGCAACGTGGTCTTTGATGTTGGCCGCGGCCTCTTTGGGATCCGGGTAAAACCACGCGGCGTCTTTGTTCACCTCGCCGTCGACGACGACGTCGTAATAGCTCGCGATGCCTTTCCAAGGACACGTGGTGTGCGTGTCGCTCGGCCGGAAAAATTCCTGCTTGATGGCGTTCTTCGGAAAGTACGCGTTGCCTTCGACGGTTTCGGTCGTGTCGCTTTCCGCGATCACTTTGCCTTTCCAGGTAGCTTTCATGCGGACTGTTCTACCGCGGCTCCGACGCGCGGAAAAAACTTTCGGAAAAAGAACGCGCTCTGCGCAGGCTTTTGATTAGGCTCTCGCGCCGCCCATGCCGCTCTTCCAAAATCCGCCGCGCACGCAAGCAGAAGTCGATGCCTCGGCCCCGCTCGAGATTGCGCCGTCGGAGGTGCTCACGTTCGACGAAAAGGAATGGTATGCGCGCGCATTTCGCGGCGAGAAAGTGCCGCAGCTCACGGTGCGCGCGGTGCTCATGGGGTCGGCGCTCGGCTTCTTTTTGTCCTTCACGAATCTCTACGTCGGCCTGAAGACGGGCTGGTTTCTCGGCGTCGCGATCACGGCGTGCATCTTGAGCTTCACGATTTGGTCCGGCCTCTTGAAGCTCGGCTTCGCGAAGACGCCGATGACGATCTTGGAGACGAACTGCATGCAGTCGACGGCGTCGTCGGCCGGATACGCGACGGGCAACTCGCTCGTGTCGGCGTTTCCCGCGATGCTCATGCTGTCGGTGAGCCCGGAGGCGCCCGGCGGAACGCAGTACGCCTGGCCCATCATCGCGATGTGGGTTTTCTTTTTGGCGATCCTCGGCGTGTCGCTCGCGATCCCGATGAAGCGCAACATGATCAACCA
>JAICXU010000334.1 GCA_025934595.1 Polyangiaceae bacterium
GAAGGGCGGCGATTGCGGCAAGGTCGACTTCGATTCGATCGCGCTGCCGAAGCTCCGAAAAATGGCGCAGTGCCCGACCGCGGACGGCATGGACGGCAAGCTCTCCGTGCTTTTTGCCCTCGATTTCGAATCGAACAAGGTGCGGGTCGAGCTCGGTCGTTCGACGACCGTCGACAACAAGGACACGTTCGCCACGTGCCTGCGCGACCAATTCGACAACGTTTCGCTCGGCGCGCTCGGGCACGATCAGCAGCGGTATCTCGTGTCGTACGCGCTGCATTTCGCGCCCCGAGGAAGCGTCACGCCCGCCGCGGGGGGCGCCGTCGCGACGCCCGGCTCCGTGCAAGCGCCTGCGACGACGTCCGCGGCCGCGACCGACGTCAGCGGAGATTCCGCGGAGGTGGTCTGGCAAGTCGCGATCGTGCGAGACGCCCCACGCACCGGCGCGACGGTGGCGCGACTCCCGCGCGGCACGACGGTGAAGCTCGCCGGCGGCCAAGAAGGTTGGTTCAAAATCCACTACGGCCAGACCTTCCAGAGTGAAGGCTGGGTCTACCGAGGCGCGATCGGGAAATAGCCTTTTTAAGGCCGGATCGTGATTCCTAGAATCAGCGCGCCCTTGTCCGCGTTTTTCACGTCGACGTTTTGACCCGCGACGAAGAATGGCTCGTTGGGACCGGCGATGACCTCGAGCTTCTTCAAATAATCTTTTGCGTTCGCTTCGCTGATCGTCGTGAGCACGCGATAGCGCTTGTCCGGCGTTTGCTCGAGGAGCGTGACCTGCAACGTGCGCCCGTTCGCGAGCGGGTAGCTCGACGGAACGCCCACCTTGGCGGGTTGTGATTTTTTGTCGATGAGCTTGTACGTGTTGTACGCCGAGAGCGGCGGCTTTTTGAGCTGCGGAAGCGTGCCGATGCGCGGATCGATCGAGCCCGGTCCGCTCTCCTGCGTGCCTTGCAGCTCCATGACCTCGGCGTTCGGATCGCCTGCCGCCCACGCGATCTTCGAATCGAAACCAGCGCCCAGCGCCGCCATCGACATCATGGCGAGCGCGCACGACAAGAACCGCCTTCGCTCGGCTTTCATTTTTTCGCCTCGCCCTCTTGGATCCACACCACGACGCTCGATGCGTTGGAGCTCGCGCTCGCCATCGCCGGAACGTAGAACACGGACACTTCATGCGACGGTGATTCCACCGATTCGACGTCGACGCCTTCCGCGGCCGGCGCCTCCGCCGCAAGTTGTTCGGGAGTCGGCGTCGCTGCCGTTTGCGAGGGCATTGCGGGCAACGTGACCGTCGGCGTCGGGTTCGCCTGCGCGTTCAAGTTGCCCGAGCTCTGGCCCCTCACGAAAAGAAACCAGCCCGCTGCGATCGCCATCGCGCCCGTGATCATCGCGGTGAGGGCGGCGTTGCGCCGTCGCTCGGCGAGCGATCCGACCGGCGCGAGACGCCGCTCGAGCTCGTTCATGACGTCGTCGGCGATGTCGTCCGGATTTTTGTCGAGCTTGCGATCGGTGTGCACGATGCGCACGCATTCGCCGAGATTGCGGAGCTCGATCGCGAGCTGCGACGCTTCGTCGTTCGACGCCAGCAGCGTCTCGGCTTTGTCGAGGGCATCGCCTTCGAGCTCGCCGTCGACGTACGACATCACCTGCATCATGTGCTCGCGCGAGAGGCTCATGCTGCACCTCCCGCTTCCGACGAAGGCGGCGCGCTGGCCGGCGCGCTCGAGGGTCCGGCGCCATCGGCCGGCACGGGGCCGACTTGCTCCGCGTAGCAATCCGCGAGCGCTTTTTGCAGCTTTTGTCGCGCGTGAAAGAGGCGGCTCATGATCGTGCCCTTCGAAACTCCCATGGCCTGCGCCATTTCCTCGTAACTCAAACCTTCGACTTCGCGCATCACGATGACGCCGCGGTGGTAGCTCGGCAGCGCGTCGAGCGCCGTTTGAAGCCTTGCTCCGATTTCGCGACGGCGAACCGCATCGACGGGGTCGGCCCCTTCGACTCGGCTAAGAAAAGGAAAGCTCGCATCTTGGTCTTCTTCGACATCGAGCCGCGACTCGTCGAGATCGGCGTTCTTGTGGCTCGGTTTGCGAATGAGGTCGATGCTCAAGTTGGTGATGATCCGATAGAGCCAAGTGAAGAAGGAGGAGCCGCCTTGGAAATTCGCCAGCCCTTTGTAGACGCGCAAAAACGCATCTTGAACCAGCTCCCGCGCGTCGTTTTCGTCTCTGACCAATGCCATGGCGATGGCGAAGGCGCGCCGCTGATGGCGCTCGACGAGCTTCCTGAATGCTTCCTTGTCTCCGGCTTGTGCCCTCGCGATGAGGGCCCGGTCCTCCTCTGCCTCTTTTTGTCGCGCCAGCTTCGTGTTGGACGCCGAAATTGCCGGGCTATTCACGCCCCTTGGCATGGGAGGCGGCGGAGGTGTGCGCGCGACGCCGGCCGGTTTCGCCGTGTCTTCCGATTCCGGAGCATCGGTCGGTTTTCGCGCGCCCATTCCCCATGGATCTATCATTTCGCGGGTCACGGAGCGCGCAAACCTGCGCGAGCGCGGCCGGGCTAGTGAAGCGGGTCGAACGGATTTGCGGGTTTCGGCTCGACGTCGTCGAGGCGTCCGAGCGTGACCTTGATGTCCTGCGGAGAGCCCAAACGCGCGACCTTCACGTCGACGGTCTTTCCGACGCCAGCGATGCTCGCGAGCCATTGCAAGCGGGTACCGCGATCGACGGGTTGGCCGTCGAAGTCGGTGATGACGTCTCCGGATTTCACGCCGGCCTTGTCCGCGGGACCACCGGGCTCGACTGACTCGACGACCGCGCCGTTGTCGCTCGTGACCTTGAGGCTCGTCTTGTCTTCGGGGGCGAGATCATGGACGTCGCGGATGATGACGCCGAGCGCCGAGCGCGTGACGTGGCCATCGCGCATCAACATCGGAAGGAGCTCCTTCACCATGTTGATCGGAATCGCGAAGCCGATGCCCTGCGCGCCGCCGCCGCGGATGGCGGAGTTGATGCCGACGACCTCGCCCGACAAATTGAGCAGCGGTCCGCCGGAGTTTCCGGGGTTGATCGACGCGTCGGTCTGCAAGAAATTGTAGAAGCCGGATTTGTCGAGCGGCACGTCTTGGTTCGTGCGGCCCTTCGCGCTGATGATACCGGCGCTCACCGTGTGCGAGAGCCCGAACGGATTTCCGATCGCGACGACCCAATCGCCGACCTCGGCTCGATCCGAGTCGCCGAGCTTCAGGGGCGTGAGCGTGGGTTTGTCTTTCGCGTCGATGTGCACGACGGCGATGTCGGTTCGAGGATCGCGCCCGATGACCTTGCCGGGGAACTCGCGATCATCCGACAACTTGATCGTCATCACTTGCGCGCCTTCGACGACGTGATTGTTCGTGAGGACGGTGCCGTCTTTGTCGATGACGAAGCCGGTGCCGAGCCCTTTCAGCTCGCGGCGACGCGTGCGACCGAACGGGCCGCTCGGCTCCGCTTCCTCACCGATCGTTTGAATCGTCACGACGCTCGCATCTGCCATTTTCGCGATGGGCGCGAAGCTGAGAGGTCCCGTTTTGACGCCTTCGAAAGGAACCGCCGGCGTGGTCGGCGCGGCGGTCGTCGTCACCGTGGCGGATGTCGACGTTGCCGTCGCGGGGCCGCTCTTTCTTTCACACGCGCTTTCACTCGCGCCGAGGGCGAGCGCGAAAACGGCGAATGCAACCAGTCGAGCGCGGCTTTTCATACGGACACTACGGCCTAGCTCTTCGAAAGCTCCACGAAACGCATACGAAGGTCGAAGAGAATTTGGTGGACGAGCCGCTCCTCGTCCCCGGTCAAGTTGCCTTTCGTTTTCTCTTCGAGGAGCGTGATGAGGTCGATCGTCTGACGGGCGAGAGGCAGGCTCTTTTCGACCTTGTTCGTCTCCGGATGCGGCGCCTCGCCGAGATGCATCAGCGCCGAGTGACTGAGCGAAAGCACGAAGGTCGCGAAGTCGATGCTCGGAAGCGTCTCTTCCGCGCCTTTCGCGTCCTTCTCGGTCGCCTTTTTCTCCGCGCTCTTCTCCATCATGAGGGTTGGTCCTCTGGCTCGTCGAGGTCCTCGTCGCCGATCGCGGGCTGGGTTTCGGTGACGGGGTCGGTTTGCTCGGCGAGATCGGTGAGCTTGCCGCGCTCATGCTCGACGTCCTTTTCGGTCAGAATCCCGTTTCGGAGGTTTCTCTCGCGAACGCGAATGTCCCAATCCCACGAATTGATCTTCGAGTTGCTCATCTGAGGGTGCCCTTTCGTAACCGGCCGACACTGCGATTTATGCCTCGGTGCGGCTCAATTCAAGACCTTCTGTTTCTTCGCCTGGCTCGTCGTCTGGTTCTTTGCGCCGAGCTGGATGAGCTCGGGTTTTTCCGTTGGTTCGTGCGCGTGCCCGCAATTTTCGTCGTGCACGTGATGCGTCTCCTCGTATTCGGCGGCGGCCTCCTCGATTTCGGTCGCGCTCGCCTCGCGCACGCCGACGACCTTCACGTGATAGTGCAGCGTTTTTCCCGCGAAAGGATGATTCGCGTCGACGATCACCGAGTCTTTGCGCACTTCGACGACGATCATGGGCGCTTCTTCGCCGTCGTCCGATTCGGCCAAGAGCTCGTCGCCCGGCGCGACGTGGCTCGGAACCTCGGCGCGATCGACCTCGAGCACGAGCTCCTCGTCGCGGTCGCCGAAGCCGTCTTCCGGTTTCACGACGACCTTTTTTTCGTCGCCGACCTTCAATCCGACGAGCGCGTTCTCGAGACCCGGCACGAGGATCGAATAGCCGTGGACGTATTCGATGGGCTCGTCGCCCTCGTCGAGGCGCGCGCCGGCGGCGTCTTCGAGGCGACAATGGAGAGTGACGTACGCGTTCGGTTGGATTTGCATGGGTGCGAAGGGGGAAGAGGGGTAGCGCGGAAACCCGCTGTTGTCACTTGCGCTGCATGAAATGTATGA
>JAICXU010000556.1 GCA_025934595.1 Polyangiaceae bacterium
CTCGGGGCGCTGCAAGATCGCGACGGCGCCGTCGCAGTCGAGCTCGTAGATCGCGAGATACGCTCGCTCGAGCGCGGCGGCCGGATCGTCGACCGACGCTTGTCCGAGCTCCTTGCGCGCCTCGTCGAAATCGAGGCCCTCGATGAGCTCGTGCGCGCGCGCCGCGTGATTGCTCGCGGCATGTCCCTGGCCTGCCGTCGCCGCGATGGCGCCACCGGGAATGGCGAGCGGCGCGGCGACGAGGATCGCAATTGCCGCCATTTTGAAGGGCATTTTCATCGGAGGAGCCCTTCCGCGTAACGCTTGATCGCGTCGCGCTCTTTGCCGGTCGACGGCTGACCGAGGCCTTGGATCACGCGCCGACGAAATTCTTCCGGACCCTTGTGGGCGTCTGCTTTCGGAATGTCGGCGTGATCGAACGAAGGCGCATTTCCATTTCCATCGTCGCCTTTCGATTCGTCGTCGTCCCCTTCGCCCGGCCCCATCGCTTGCTTCGCCATCTCGAGCTTGCGTTGCGCGTCTTGTTGTTTCTCGAGGCCCTTGTCGCCTTCGCCGCGCTCGAGCGCGCGCGCCGCTTCTCGCGCGGATTTCTCCGCGGCTTCGAGCGACTCGAGCGCCGGCGCCGGCATCACGCCTTGCTCGCGACCTTTCTCCTGCAGGTCGTGCGCGCGATCGGCGAGCTTGTCCTCTTCTTGTCCATTCTTCGAGAGATCTCCGGACGCGCGCTCGGAGGCTTTCTTGCGAAGCTCGGCGAGCTTGTCTTCCGCCCATTTCACCTCGGGCTCGAGCTTGTCTTTCGCGTCGTCGATCTTTTTGTCGGCGTCGTCGTTGTGCGAGAACATCGACCAGCGCTCGGCCGCGGCGACGCGCTTCGCTTCGTCGAGGGCCTGGAGCGCATTGCGTCCGCTCTGCACGGCATCGGCTGGATTTCCCTGTTCGAGTGAGCGCGCCATTTGCTCCGCGTGCTCTCGCGCGGCCGCGCCTTTGCTCGTCCACGAGTCGCTGCCGCCGCCTATGGTCGGCAGCTTCTGCGTCGCATCACGAACCGCTTGCGCGTGTTTTTTCGCTTCTTCCGACATCGCCTTCACGTCGTCGTCGTTCGCGGCGCTCGAGAGCGCGCGCTCCGTTTCGCCCATGTTTCCCGCGTGATCTTGCGCGAGCTGCTCGAGAGATTGCGCCGCTTCGTTGAAGGCTTGATCGACCTCGTCGCCCTCGCCTTCGCTCGCCGAATCTCCCGGCGCGCCGCGACCTCCTCCGGATTCTCCACCGGCGCGTCCCGAACGACCTTGCGAGCCGAACGACGGATCGGGCTGTCGGAGTCGCGCGGCGAGATCGCGCGCCGCGAGCTCTGCGTGCGGATAGTCGTTCGTCTTTCGGCCGCGATCGACGCGCAGCAAATCGGCCGAGACGATCTCGCCGATGTCGCGACCGTTCTCTCCGAACCGCATCATCGATTTCGATCCGCCCGTGAGAACGAGCGCGGCCGCGTCCGCGCGTGCGTTGCCGTGCGCAAGCTCGCCGGGCCTCTGCATCTCCGAAGCTCCGACCGCGAGATCGTCGGCGACGTCGACGAGCTCATTCGCCGTGTCGCGCGTGCTCTGCACGCCGAGGCCTTGCACGATCGCATCGACGACGAGCACGATCTTCTCCGTCGCTTTCACGGCTTGGTCGTGGGTCGCTTTGCTGGCGGACGCGAGCTCGGTGTCGATCGCGGTGCGCAGCTTTCTCGCCTGGCCTCGAAGCAGCGCCTGCAGACGGCCGGAGATCTTCGCGCCCGCATACGAGCTCGTGAGCGTCACCTCGATGCGATCGGCGTCGTCGTTCGCATGTTTTTTTTCGTCGTCGCGAAATGTGGTGCGATCCGGCTCTTTTTGCGGGGGATCATGAGACAAGCGCCACGCGAGCGTGTCGACGAGCTCGTCGCGCAGCTTCCGAAGCGCGTCGATGCGACGTGCGCTCGCCTCTCCCACCGCGGGCGGTACGAGGGTGATCGCTTCGCTGCGCCCCCACTTCGGGCCCGTGATCGGATCGTTGTCTTTCGCTTCGACCGAAATCTCGACGGGCGCGTGGCTGCGTTTCACGAACGGATCGCTCATGCGAAGCACGTGACCTCCGCGGTCCGAACGCGTGTCGCCATCGAGATGCGCGAGCACGCGCCGCTCCTCGCGTCCTGCCGATCGCAAAACGAGATGCACCTCGCGGAGACCGTGATCGTCTGTCGCCTCGTAGCGAATCGGGATCTCCGACACGTCGTCGCCGCCGCCTTCGGGCGCGAGCAAGACTTGTCGTGGCGCGCCTTCGAGCGTGACGACCGGCGCTTCGTCCGCGATGGATCGGACGTCGGTCGCGTCGGGCTCTTCGATCACGACGTCGCCGAACCGCGCTACGATTTTCAGCGAAACGGTCTCGGCGAGAGGCCAGCGCGCGACGACTTTGCCGGTGCCGTCGTCGACGAAAGGCACCTCGCTCGCGCCATCGGTGAGCGCGAGACGCCGGCCGTCGTGCGTGGCGACTCCGCGAAACGTGAGGAGCGTTCCGCGCGGAAGCGCAACGGCTTGATACGGGCTCTCTTCGCGCGGCTCATCGTGCAAATAGTCCGGCGGACGCGCTTCGAGCTGCGTGTCGCCGATCCAGCGCATGGCCACGGGAGCGATCCCCTTGTGCGCGAAGAGCACGTCCGCGCCTTCGAACGATCCCCATGGGTTCACGACGAAAAGCCCGAGCACGAGGATCGCCGCTGCGATCGCCGCGATTCCGAGACGCGTCCCGTGACGCCGCGCCGCCGCCGCAATGCGCTCGAACGGAAGCGCCTCGAGTGAGCGCACGACGTGCAAGCGCGCGAGCTCCGACGAGGTGCCGTCGGCGAGCGCGGCTCCGGAGTCGTCGACGAGCGACAAGGCGCGCAAAGCTCGTTCGGCTCGCTCGCGATCGACATTGCTCGCTACCCGCCAGACGATCCATCGATCGTCCGACCACCTTCTTTTTTCGCGGCGCTGCGTGAGAACGAGCGCGCCGATCGCCATGAGCAAGATCGCGCAAGCCGCGCCGCGAGCACGCAGCGTTCCGTAGCGAGCGAGCGCGAGCGCGCCCATCACCGTCACGCAGCCGAGGGCGACGAGCAGCCGTTCGCGCGGGCTCCGAGTGGCCTCGAGCCACGTGCGAGAGAGATGTTGAAGAGGGCCCCGGAGACGCACCACGGTCGAAATCTAACACGCGCGCCGGCGAGTCCCTTCCCGCGTTCCTCCGCAAAAGGCTTTTTTTGTGCCGTTTCACGCGCCCGGCGCCGGCGCGCCCGACAATCTAGCTGCTCGAAGCCGGTGGCGTGGTCGGCGGCACCGGCGACGTCGGCAGACCGAACGGCGGAAACGACGACGGAATTTGGAAAGGGAGATTGCTCGGAAACGCGGTCGGAAATCCGCTCGGCAACGTGGACGGGATCGGCAGCGTCGGCGGATTGTTGCTCGTGGCCGAGGGATGCGTCGTGCCGCTCGAAGGAGGATGCGCGGTCGACGGTGGCACGGGCGTCGTTCCGTTCGTCGTGAGAAGCGGCGCGATCGTTCCGTTCGTCGGCGGGGTCGGTGTCGTGGCCGTGGCCGTGGCCGTGGGCTGC
>JAICXU010000344.1 GCA_025934595.1 Polyangiaceae bacterium
ATCTTCGTTGCCGAACGCATCGAACGGGACGCGCTCGAGCACGCGATGGGCGATCGATCCTTCCGTGCGCGCGTCGACTCGGGGGGCGTCATTTTCGATCGACGAATCGTCGTCCGTTCGTTCGCAGGCCACGAAAGGCGGCAGATTGCGCTCGGGGAGCTGCAGCAAATGCAAGAGCTCGTAGCGTCGCGCGCAGCTACCGAAGTCACCGAGCGCCGTCACCGCGAAGGCCGCATGTGTCCACGAAGGCGCTGGTCGCGGCGGAGGCCCGGCGACGCCACGATCGATCGCCGGCGTACGCTCGCCCGAGCGAGCGACCTCGACGTCGAGCACGCGAAAGCCGGCGCGCGCGGCGAGGTCGTGATCTTGCGAGAGGTGATCGAGAATGGCGACGGTGCAGCCTTCGTAATTTTCCTGCGCTCCCGATTTCGGCGGCGTGCGATGACCGACGAAAAAGAGCGCATACGCGGCGCGCGTGATGCCCACGTAGGCGAGCCGATGAAGCTCGGCGCGCTCCCGAATCTTCATGCGCTCGCACGCGCGCGCATACGACGGTGCACGAAGGCGCGCGCCCTCGTCGGACGCGACGCGAACGGCGATCGAGCTCGGCTGCGAGCCCATTCCGACATCCACCAAAACCGCGGGAAAATCCGGGCGGCGACCGCCTCGCGCCACTTCGGGCATGAGCACGATCGGAAAAGCGAGGCCTTTGCTCGCGTGCACGGTGAGCAGCCGCACCGCGTCGTCTTCGTCCGAGAACGTGGCGGCTTCCGTCTCCGAGGACGCTTGCTCGACCGCGTCCGCCCATCGCGCCGCGAGGTGACGCGCGCTACCTTCGAATGCCCGCGCCATCTCGAGGAGCTTGCGCACGTTCGCGACCCGCTGCTCGCCGCGCGGGAGCTGCACGAGCGTCTCTTCGAGATCCGCAGCCCCGATCGCCTGCGCGAGGACGTCGCCGGCATTCGCGCGCTCGATGTCTTCGCGCAGGCGAATCACGAGCTCGAACATGAAACGAACGCGATCGCGGTCGACGTCGGAGACGCGCGCGTCCGACGCGCGATCGGCGAGAGCTTCGAGCGAATGAAGGCCGCGAGGCCCGTCGGCGAGCGCAAGGAGCGACGTGTCCGCGATACCGCACCAAGGCCCGCGCAAGATCTCGGCGAGCGCGATGGTGTCGTCCGACCCGAGCAAGACGCGCAAGAAAGCGACGATGTCTTTGACCTCACGCGCCGAAAAAAATCCGCGGCCGGCGACGACATAAGGAATGTTTCGGGCGGCGAGCGCGAACGCGACGGCATCGAGCATCTCGTTCGTCATCGAGAGCACCGCGATGTCGCGCGCCGATGGCGATCGATCGCCGTCGACGTGCGGCGCGCCCGTATCCAAAATGTCCGCGATGCGCGCAGCGATGACGAAAGCCTCGTCGAGCCGATTCGATACGCCTCGCTCGAGCGGCGGTCGCAGCCAAAAAATGCGGGGCTCGACGATCGCCGATTGCCCTATTTTCTCCGGTGGAACGAGCAGGTCCTCGGTCGCGGGCACGTAACGAACCTCGTCGAGATCGGCGCCGGAGCCGCGAAGGCGCGCCTCGCTGAACGCGTTGGCGAACTCGAGCAGCGCCGGCAGCGCGCGACGATTGTGACGAAGCGCGACGAAGTCGGCGGTGGGCTCGTTCGGCACCCGAACGGCGGCTCGATCGATGCCGAGAGCTTCGCGCGCTTTTTCTCCCGCGAGAAGCACGCACGACTCGGCGAACACCGCCACGCTCGCTCCGCGAAATCCATAAATGGATTGCTTGCGGTCACCGACGACGAGGAGACCCGAGCCGCGCGCGTCGGCGAGCGTGGGAAGTCGGCCTGGCGCGCGGCTTACGGGCGACTTCTCCCAGAGCAGCGCGACGATGTCGCGTTGCACGCGCGAGGTGTCTTGAAACTCGTCGACGAGCAGCGCGTCGATCCGTTCCCCCACGCGCGCCGCCACGTCGGGCCTCGCCAGAAGAACGTCGCGCGTCATGCGCAGGACGTCGGCGAAGGCGAGCACGCCGGCGTCGATTCTGTCGCGACGCGCGCGCTCGTCGGCGCGAACGACGAGCCGGCGATACGCCGCGGACCTCGCTGCGAATCGGTCTTTCACTGCCCACGTCTGCATGAAGCGCACGGCCGATTCACGGTGGGTCGCGCTCGAGGACTTGATCGACGCGTCGCGAAAATCGAAGAACGCGCGCGCTGCGTCCGAGTCGCTCTTGGCCTTGCGCTTCTCCTCGCAAAACGCCGCAACGGCGGACACGAGGGTCGCATGATCGGGCTTATTTTTGGCCATATTGGCGATCACCGCGGAGGCGTCGGCGAAGCGCGGATCGGCGCCGAGCGCGCGTGCGTGGCGCACGAGCTCTTGAAAGGTGGCGTCGATCCCCGCGGCTTCCGCTTCGTCGATCGCGAGCTCGCTCGCCCCTCGACCGTCCTCGTCGAGTCGGCTCACCGCTCGCGCAAGCTGCATGGCCGCTTCGCGCACCCCGCCCGCGACCTGGACGAGATCGCCCACGGCGTCGCCCTCCGTCTCCGCTGCTTCCGCGAGCACGTTCAAGATGCTCGCTTCGGTGCGCGCCCTCGCTTCGCTTTCGTCGTAGAGCTCGAAGCCCGGCGCGATCCCGACTTCGAGCGCATGGTCACGGAGGATCCCGGTCGCGAACGCGTGCAGCGTTCCGATGTGGACCTCGTGCGCACGCGAGAGCAACTGCCGCGCCCGCGCCCGCAGCGCGTCCTGTGGAATGGACAAGGCTTCGAGCAGCGAGGTTTCGTACGCCGCGCTCGGATCCCCGAGAGCGAGCTTCTCGAGCTCTGTCGTGAGCCGCTCGCGCATCTCGGCGGCCGCCTTTCGCGAGAACGTCGTGGCGACGATGCGCGAGGGCTCGACTGGCTTTTTCGACGACGTCGCGCCGAGCAGAAGGTGAACTACGACGCCGACGAGCGCATGCGTCTTGCCCGTGCCCGCGCTCGCCGCAAGGACGAGATTGCGCGAGAACGCGAAGATTTGTCCTAGGGCCGCCGATTCGTTCGTCACTGTTTGCGTTTCGTACAAGGCCGCCACGGCGGACGCCGAGTCGTCCAGTGAACCCCGCAAACCCGGTCCGCGCAAGCATCGGCATGCACAAAAACACGGAGAAAATGCACCCTTTTCGTTTGGCACGCGCGACGCAACGGGTCCTCGCGAAGGACACGAAAGACACGCAGGACATCTTGGAGGCCGTGATGAGACATCACTACTTGAAGCCGTCGACGTTGGGTCTGTTTGCTTTGGCGCTCGTGGCCGGTTGCTCGAGCAAGAGCAATTCGCAGGACGACGAGGGTCCCGGCCTCGTCACGGAAGAACAGCAGCTCGACATGACGAACGGTGGCTACGACACGAACGACACCGATCCGTATTTCGCCGATCCGCAAGTGCAAGCGCTCGAGGTCATGGAAACGGCGAGCGCAGACACGACCGACATGACGGCCGATGTCGCGAGCGTCGCCGGCGCGACGAGCTATCACGTCGCGCTCATCTGGGGACATTTGCCGCCCGCACAGGACGCGACGGACGCCGACAGCGCGCCGAACGTGATGGATTGGAACGGCAGCGTGTCGGTCGATGCGGGTGCGATCGGCTTGAAGCGCACGCTGCAGTTCGACGCGCACGACAGCGTCCTGCCGCGTACGGATCCGACGACGGTCTCGTTCGATTCGCACACGTTGCCGTTCGTCGACGGCCTCTATCTCAAGGTCGTCATTCCCGCGGGCTCGTCGCCGAAGCTGCATTTCGCGACCGCGACGCTCACGACCGACATCGATCTTTCGCAGCTCGCCGCTGACGGATTCGGCGTCGATCGATTGCCCGACAATCTCAACGGCCTCGCGTATGCAGGATACACGGACGTTCCGAATTGCGCGCGCGGGCTCATGCTCGGGCGATGGGTGAAGGATCGCGCCGCGCTCGGACGTTTCCGTGGCGTCGTCATCGACGGCGACGGCGAGGCGCTCGGCCACGTGCGTGGAATTTGGGGGCACGCGCCGAAGCACGACGCGAACCTCTTCTTCGGAAAGTACATCGACACGGCCGGACAGTTCCGCGGGCTTCTCGGCGGCACATACGGCGACGGATCCTTCAGCGGCGTGTGGGGCACGCGCGATCCGAGCAACGTCGGACATCTCGAGGGCGTCTACAGCGACGGCTACGATCGCGACGACGGCCGCGGCGTCTACATCGGTCGCTGGAGCGAAGCCTGCAAGTAGGACCTGGGCCGCGACCTCGACCCAGACCTAGGCTTCGTCCTCTTCCTCTTCGCTCACCACGAAGCGCGGCCTCCGGCAAATGCCGTCGTACGCGCAGCGGTCGCACTCGCGATCATGACGCGGCAGCGGAAGAAAACGTCCCTCGCGAAGTGGCGTGAGCTTCTCGAAGACGCGCTCGGTCAATTCCGGGCGCGTCTTTTCGCGCGCGCCGATCTCGTCCCATGCCTTCTCGAATTTGGGACGATTGGCGATCGCCGCTGCGATGTCGCGCGCAGGCAAATACAAGCCCTCTGCGCGATCGGCGTCGAGGCTCGTCATCGCCGCGCGTGCATAGAGAGGCACCTGGAGGATGGCTTGTCCGAGATCACGATGCGCATCTTTCGCGGCGTTGAGGCCGGTTTTGTAATCGACGGCGCGCACGATGGCCCGCGTCTCGTGACGAACGTCCACGCGATCGATCTTTCCGCGGAGCCATGCCGACGCGCCATTCGCGGACATCACGAGAGCCGGCCATCCTCTCGGATCGCGCGCGTCGCCGAAGGACTGCTCGACGAGCAAGGGATCGAAATCGAGATCCTCGA
>JAICXU010000109.1 GCA_025934595.1 Polyangiaceae bacterium
AGGCGATGGCGCCTCCGTCGACGAATCCGCTTCCGCTCGCGACCCGTGACGGCGTGCCGCCGAAGTCGACGAGATGCGTGTCGCTGCCGTCGGGTGAATCGAGCGCCGCGCCCGCGGAGAGAACCGCGCGCGTCGAAGAAGGTACGAATGCCATTTGATTGGCGGTGCCGCCGGGAACGACGAGACCTCTGGACGTGAGCGAGCCGTCGCACGCGATGTCGACCGCGTAGACGCCGCCGCCGTTGTCAGCCGTGTCGGCGTCGAGCACGTATGCGCGTGCGCCGGTGGGCTCCATGACGATCGCCGACGCGTAAAAGGGACCCGTGAACGCGGCATGCACGACGACGGGCCCGGACGGCTCGAAGCGCACGACGCCGATCGATCCGTCGTCTTGGGCGACGAGCGCGACGTTGCCGTCGGGCGTGAACACGATGTTCGAGTCGAGCGCGGCGCCCATCGAGAAAAAAGTGCCCGTGCGCGCGAGCGTGCCGTCGGTGCCGAGCGTGAGAAGCTCGAACGCGTTCGTCTTGTTGCCGTCGGCATCGAACGGGTGCGAGACGACGACCTTGCGCACGTGATCATCGGGCCCTGCGGAGCGGTCGCAGGTCGTCCCGCCGTCGCCCGATGCATCACGTGAAGCGTCCGTCGCGCCGCTGTCGCCTGCGTCGCTTGCCGGATTGGCGATGTCGTCGCCGCTCGAGTCGTCCGATCCGCACGCTTGCACGGCGATCGCGGATCCAGCCAAAATCGCGGCGATTGCGAGGACTCTCGTCTTCATGCGAGACCGGCCTTCTGCACCATCTCTTCGCTCTTCGCCCAGAGTCGCGTCGCGAGCTCCATGTCGTCCGCGGGCTTCGACCATTTCGTCTCTTTGCATTTGTCGAAATATTTTCCGCTGACGCCCTCGACGTCCGGCGAGCTCGCGAGAAAAATCGTCGTCTTCGCGCCCTTCTGCGGCGTGATCAAAAACGGTCCCATCAGCTTCACGCCGAAGCCGAGCCAGCCACTGTTGTTGCGACCGAAGCCGGATCGGATGACCCCGGGATGCAGACAGTTCGCGGTGACGCCGGTGCCTTCGAGCCTCCGCGCGAGCTCGCGCGTGAAGAGAATGTTCGCGAGCTTCGATTGCGAATACGCGCGGAGACCGGAGTAATTCTGGTCGGTGCTGTCTTCGAAAGGAACGCTCGCGCCTTTGTGCGCGTCGGACGCGACGTTCACGATCCGCGAAGGCGCGCTCTTCTTCAACAGATCGAGCAGGAGCTCGGTCAAAAGAAAATACGCGAGATGATTCGTGGCGAACGTCGCTTCGAAGCCGTCGGCGGTCGTCTTGTGATCCATCAGCACGACGCCCGCGTTGTTCACGAGCACGTCGAGCCGATCACGCTTCGCGCGAAAATCCTCCGCGAGCTTGCGCACCGCCGCCATCGACGAAAGATCGGCGAGCAAGAAATCCACGCGCGCGCCGTTTCGCTCTTTTTCGAGCTCCTTCGCGGCCTCCTCCGTGCGTGCCGGGTCACGTCCGACGATGGTCACGTCGGCTCCGAGCTTCACGAGCTCGCGCGCCGTCTCTTTTCCGATGCCTTGCGTTGCGCCGGTCACCAAGCACGTTTTCCCGTTCATTGCCTCTTCTCCGATTTTGACGCTTCTCGTCGCGAGTCCTAACATAGAGAAAGCCGTGGCGCCTCGAACGAAGCTCGTAGCCGCGCTCGCGGTGGGAATCGCGGCGGCCGCCCTCGCGTCGGCGTGCGGCCTCGACGACACCGTCATCACGGGACCCGGCGGCGCCGGTGCCACCGGCGGCGACGCGACCATCGGTGATGGCGCATTCACTGACGGCGGCGGCTCCGCGGACGGATCATCGGGCAGTGACGGATCATTCTTGCCCGACGCCGATCTCGACGACGCCGAAGTCGCTCCCGACGCCGGCGCGCTTCCCGACGCGAGCGCGAGCGACGGTGGCGCATGTCCCGCCGGTCAATCGCTGTGTGCCGGCAAGGGGCTCTGCGTGCCGGATTGCTTCGCGCAATGCAACGGCAGCCTCTCATGCTCCGACGGCGGCGCGGCTTTGTGCGTCGCGGACTGCGCGGTCTGCGGCGCGCAAACGGCGCAGTGCTTCCGGTGCGGGATCGCGACCGGATTCAATCCGAACGGCACCTGCGAGGATCCCGCCTCCGGCTCCTCGTGCATCCAAGATTCCGCTTACGTGCACTGCGCATGTATCGGTTACGCGACGAGCCAGTGCCCCGGCGCGACACAGGTGTGCCGCCCCACCCTCGTCCCCGGAGTCGGCGCATGCCGCACGTGCGGCGAAAGCGGAACGAGCTCGAAATCGTGCAAAGGCGGCGGGAGCTGCGACACGTCGAGCGACACGTGCCACTAACTGTTCGAAGCGACAGTTAGATGTCGGCTTCGACAGATGACAGCCAGGCGCCGCGCTAAAAGTCGAACGAAAGGCCGGCGACCCACGTGCTCGAGCCGACGCGCAGCGCGTCGGTTTGCCCGATGCCGTTGAGCGCCATGTACATGAATTCGCCGTAAATATACGTGTGGTTTACGCCCATCGCCTCGTCGAAGCCGCGCGCGGCGAGGCGATCGAAGGCGTTGAGATCGAGGCTGATGCCACCGGCGACGTGATAGCCGAACGTGTGACCTTTGCCTTCGACGCCGTCTGCGCTCGACGTGCCGACGTCGTTCGATGCGCGCCAGAACGCGAGGCCCATTCCCGCTTTCGCATACGGCACGAGCGGGATGTGGAGATCGCGATCGAGCAAATCGAAGCGCATCACGGCGACGGCGTACATCGGATAGACGTCGAGCGACGTGTCTTCGGCGGAGGCCTGCCCGTTGTCTTGTCGACGCGCGGGCGCGCTCATCGAGGTGTATCCGAAGCTGATGCCCGGCCCGAGATTTCCGAAGTGCGGAATCTTCAGCACCTGCCAATCGAGCTCCGCCGCGACGAGCAAGCGAGCCGTGTTGCCGAGCACGCTCTGGTAGGGATTGCCGAACACCTTGTGCCAAGGCTGTGTGCTTCCGAGCGCGGGATCGGTGTCGATGTCCGGAATGTACGGCCCCATGCGGAGCTCGAACGCGAAGTTTTGCGGCGACTCGTAGTTGTGTTTCTTCGTGTCGAAGATCGCCGACTCGTCGACGGCGCGCGCGCGCGTCGAATAGAGAGTCGTGGCGATTCCGAATGCAGCGAAGACGGCGATGCGTGCTCTCACGTGCGAGCGCTCCGTTTTTTAGAAATGCGCCGGCGCGCGATCGAGATCGCCGACGCGAGGCCGACGAGCACGAACGCGCCGAGACCGCCTGCGGGCGTCGTCTTGTCGACCGAGCAAAATCCACCACCGGCCCCGCCACCCGCGGCTTTGTAGTCTTTCCAGAAATCGTCGACGGGCGTCGGGCTCTCGCAGCTCGGATCGCTCATGGGACCGACATTGCCGACGACATCGTACGCCGCGACACCGACGACGGTCGCAGTTCCATTCGTGAGACCGGTGACGAGCGCTTCGGTCGATGTCGGGCTTCCGACGTCTCCGCATTTGTAATTTTCGATGTCCGCGGGCGGAGGTTTTGCGCCGGTGACCACGGTGGTCGTTCCGGATTCATCGTCGCCGCTCGAAGACGTGGTGCCGCCGCCCGAGAAAATTTCTGCGCTCGCTTGGCAGCAAACGCCCGCCGTCGACGAGCAGATTTGTCCGCCCGTGCTTCCACCGGTCCCCGTCGTTTGATTCTCTTCGGTGCATCCGCCGTCGATCGGAATGTCACCGAGAGGGTTTCCCGCGTCGTCGAATCCACCGTCCTCGAAGCCGCCGTCCGCGCACACTTCGACGGTCGTCGTCGTGGTTCCGGCCTCGGCGACCGTTTGCGTGGTTTTTCCGGGAGGAGGATCGCAGAAGACTTGGAAGCCTTGCGTGTTCGCGTCGCTCACCGGCGTCCAATCGACCTTGATGAGCGTGTCGCCCGCACCGACTTTCACGCCGGTCGGCGCGGCAGGTCCGATGAGCGCGATCGAAATTCCGTACGTCGCGGCGGTGCCGGACGACGTTCCGTTCGAGACGGGGATGAAATAGAGCGTCGCGGCAACGGGACCGCTCGTGCTGAACGTGTCGCAGCCCGCGGCATTGCCGGGCGTGAAGCCCGCCGGTTTTTGCCCGACGGGCAGTATGAATGGCGTAACGATGTCTTGCGCGTTGATTTTGACGGTAACTACATTGGCCGGCGTCACGGGATTCGCGACTTGCCAACATTGCGCGAGGGTGCCGGTGCGCTGCGTGGGATCCGTGCAGTCGATGCCGGAGGGTCCGGCCCACACTTCGATGGGGACATTGAGCGGCGTGCCGGTGACGTTGAGCGACACCTGCAAATAGATGTTGGCTTCGCAATCGGCGTGGCTGATCCACGTCGGCTGCGATCCATTCGGATGCGACGAGGCCGACCCGTCTTGGTTGTAGTGGAGGACGACGGCCTGCGTGTTCAGCGCGACAGCCTCGTCTGCGCGCGCGCTCGTCGACGCAAAGAAGAGCGCGGCCGCGCCGAGGGCGGCTCCGAAAATGCTCTTCAGGGGCGACGAAATCGAATGCATCGCGGTGGATTCAGCATACCCCATGCCACGCGGGAAATACCGGGATCGCCGCGTAAATAAGCCTTTCGCGCGAGCCATCGTGGCAGAAAGCGTTGCTCCTCTTGAAGCGGCGCTGACATTCTGGCAACTCCATGTGCCCCCATGCAGCACTTGATTCCGAGTCACGCTTCGCGTCCCGCCGACGATCCCATCTTCGCCCTCAATCGCGAAGCCACGCAGCGCAAAGCGAAAGGCGAAGCGATCATCAATGCGACGGTCGGCGCGCTGCTCGACGACGCCGGCCGGCTCGCGATCTTGCCGACAGCGGCGCGCGTCATCACCGAGGTGCCGCAAGAAGAGTGGGCCGCGTACGCGCCGATCGCGGGCACTCCGGATTTCGCAAAGGCGGTCATCCAAGATTTGTTTTCGAAATCGCCGAGCCTTGCCGAGACGGCGATCGCCGTCGCGACGCCCGGCGGCAGCGGCGCGCTTCGTCATGCGATCGCGAATTATCTCGAGCCCGGACAAGCGCTGCTCACGACGAGCTACTACTGGGGCCCGTATCAAACCCTCGCCGACGAATCGGAGCGCGCGGTCGCTACGTTCAACACCTTCGATGCGAGCGGGAATCTCGACGTCGCCGCGTTCGATCGCGCGCTCGGAGATCTGATCGGCAAGCAAGGTCGTGCGCTGATTTTTTTGAACGACCCCTGCCACAACCCCACCGGCTATTCGATGCGCATCGAAGAGTGGCGCAAGGTCGCCGAGATCGTGCGCGCGCACGGGAAAAAGGCGCCCGTCACGCTGCTCGTCGACAACGCCTACTCCGCGTACGGTAAGGGCGATCGCCAGGCGATGCTCGCGGAGATCGCGCCCGTCGCCGAAGACGCGTGCCTGCTCTTCGCGTGGAGCGCATCGAAGACGTTCACGCATTACGGTTTGCGTGTCGGTGCGCTCGTCGCGTGCATTCGTGACGAGGCGGAGCGGAAGAAGACCCACGCAGCTCTCAGCTACTCGTGTCGCGGCACGTGGTCGAACTGCTCGCGCGGCGGTCTCTGGGCGATCACGAAATTGCTCACCGACCCGAAGCTCGCGCGCGCCTGCGACGACGAGCGCGCCGTCCTCACCGATCTCCTCTTTCGCCGCGTCGACGCATTCAACGCGCACGCGAAAGGAAAGCTGAAGTACCCGCGCTACGAAGGCGGATTCTTCGTCACCGTCTTCACGAGCGAAGCCGACAAGAAGGCGGCGATGCTCCGCGAAAAAGGCGTGTTCGTCGTGCCGCTCTCGGGCAACGAAGGCAGCGCGCTGCGCGTCGGCCTCTGCTCGGTCGCCGAAAAAGACGTCGGCAAGCTCGTCGACGCGCTCGTCGAAGTCTGCTGAGCAACTGGCAGCCCGGCGATTTCGGAATGGCGGGAGCGGTGGTGGATCTTCGCGCGTACGCTAGATGGATAGAGCCATGCGCAAACATGTAATCTGCATGTATTTTGCGGCCGTTTCCGCGGCGTTTTCGATTGTCGCGTGCAGCAGCAGCGACGACTGCGGCCTCTGCGGAGGCGGCGGCGGCGACGACACTTCGCTGGGCGGCGGCGATGGCGGATCGAAAGCCGACGGCACGACCTCGGGCGGCGGCGATGGCGGATCGAAAACCGATGGCGCGCCCGTCGGCAGCGGAAGCCTCACGCCCGGAACGAGCACGCTCACGATCGACGCGGGCGGCCGCTCGCGCAGCGTTCTTCTTCACGTTCCTTCGCAAGTCACGGGGCACATGATTCCGCTCGTCATCGCGCTGCACGGCGACGGTGACACGAGCGCGAATTTCGTCACCGGCACGACGGCGCTGCAAGCGAAGTCCGACGCCGACGGCTTCGTGCTCGCCGCGCCGCAAGGCATCACGCGCGACGTCACGGTGGGATCGCAAACCGTTCCGAGCGTCGATTGGGATCCGTACAACGATCCGCCGAACAACATCGACTTGCCGCTCCTCGACGCGATCAGGTCGCAGCTCGTCGCGAGCGGATCGATCGACACGAAAAATATTTCGGTCTACGGCTACTCGCAGGGCGGATACATGTCGTTTCGCTACGGCATGGAAGCGGCGGCGTCGCTTTCGTGCGCGGCCGTCCTCGCCGCGGGCGATCCTTTCGGTGGCAGTCGTCCGACCCTCGTCACGGGCGCCGCGCGAAAAATTCCGGTTTCGCTCCAAGTCGGATCGAACGACACGACGGGCGCGGTGTCGACCGCGGACGCGGCGCATACCGAGCTCGTGAACAACGGCAATCCGGTGCAATACAACGTCATCGACGGCGCGGGCCACGTGCCGGTGCCCGGCGACTTTTCCGTGCCGCTCGATTACTGCCGCGGCCAGTCGCTTCCGTGATGCGTCACGATTTGCCGTAAAAACCTGCCGATTTCGGATCGCTCAGACGCGACGCGGATCGTTCGCGAAGAGCGCTGCGAACGCGGCGACCTCGTCTTTCGCGGGGCGAAATCCGACGGCGGTGCCCATCGGTCCGCCCGCGTCGAAGCCGCTCTCTTTTTCACTGAAGACGACCGACCGCGTGAAGAATCCGGTGCGAATCTTCACTCGCTTGAACAGGGCGAGCGACTTCACGTACGCACCTTGAAGTTGTCCGCACCAATTCGTGACCCACTGATCGACGGTGTCAGGCGTGGCGCTCGGATCGGAAACGAGCTGGCGGATCGCATCGCCGGGCGGCATGCCTCCCACCGTTTGCGTCGTGCGGACGATGGTGACGCCGCCGCCCGAGATGCTCACCCACGGCAGCATGTAGAGATTGCGACGCGTGACGAGCCCCACTGCACGTGAAGGCCCGGCTCCTCGAAGCGGAACACGAATTTGATATGCGAGCGCGTAGTCGACGCCGGGACGAACCATGTCCCGATGGTACGAAATCGAACGGGTGCGCATCGGCGCTTTTACGCGCGGCGCTTTACGCGATCTCGGCGATCATCGCCGCGAGCTTGCCCTGACGCTCGAGCGCCGCGAGCTCGTCGAAGCCGCCGATGGCGTTGTCATTGATGAAAATCTGCGGGACCATACGCCGGCCCGTGGTGGCCACGAGCCACTCGCGCTTGTCCGGATCGTTCGTGACGTCGACCTCTTGGAACTTCACGCCGAGCTTCTTCAGGAGCATTTTCGCGCGCACGCAGTAGCCGCAAGAATTGGTGCTGTAGACGGTGACTCCGGCCATGAAGAAAAGCATAACCATGCGCCGCTGACCGCGCGAGGGTGTACGTTTCGGTCGATGGCCGCACCGCAAACTCTGCCGCTCGATCGCTACACGACGGACGCGAAATCCCTGGTCGCCGCCGCGCAATCGCTCGCCGACGAACGACGTCACGCGCAGGTCGAGCCGATTCATCTTTTGGCGCGCGCGCTCGAGCAACGCGGCGTCCAAGAAGTCGTGCGCAAGGCCGGCGCCGACCCGTCGGATTTGACGGCGGAGTGCGAGACGCAGCTCGGGCGCATCGCGAAATCCGGTGGTGGGCTCGCGTATCTCTCGAACGCGCTCCTCGACTTGATGAATCGCGCGCAGAAAGAGGCCGGACAGAACGGCGTCGGCGTCGAGCAATTGCTCAACGCGCTCTCGCAAGAAATCCGCGGCGCGGCGGCGAG
>JAICXU010000159.1 GCA_025934595.1 Polyangiaceae bacterium
GAGCTCGCTCGCGATCGCGCAGGCCGCAAGATCCCAATTTCCGGTGTGCGACGCCGCGATGACGACGCCTTTGCCGAGCGCACGCGCTTCGTCCAAGCGAGCGCGTGATCCCGAATCGATCTCCGCGCACAATTTCGTTTTCCGATTCGCGAGAAAAAGAAATTCGATCGCGCTCGTACCGAGCGACCGATACATCGCCGACGCCGCGAGCGAAGGATGCGCGATCCCCGCGCGCCGCATGGACGCAACGACGTGCGATCGGCGAATTCGAAGAAGCGACCCGACGAAAAATCCGAGCAGCGCGCCGACGAGGAGGGGCACCTTCTTCTCTTCTTCGTCTCTGACTGCTTATTTTTTCACGCGAAGCCGGCGCGGCGATGCGGCGCGGCCGATCCGCCGTCGATCGTGATGGCGAAGAGATCGCTGCGGACGACCGCGTACGTGGTCTCGCGTTTGGACGTGCGGGCGATGATGACCTCGCCGACGACCTTGATGCCGTCCACGCGGCCGACGGAGAGAGACCCGCCGTTGTGCGCGGTGTGCAGGCTCAACGTGACGCCCTCGGGCATCGCGGAAAATCCCTCTTTGTCCGATTTCGCCTGCGCGTGCTTCAGGATGACTTCGAGCTCGTCCGATGTCATGGTGCGGCCCGTACCGTACGCCATGGTTTCCGCGCAAACAAGGATGGATCGGGACGACATCGTCGCGCTCCGCGACATCCGCAAGTCGTTCGGCGAGCACGAGGTCCTGAAAGGCGTCACGTTCACGGCGCGTCGCAACGAGACGACGGTGCTCATCGGGGGCTCGGGCGCGGGAAAAACCACGCTTTTGCGGCTGATCGTGGGCCTCGAGCGACCCACGTCCGGCGAGCTTTGGATCGACGGCGAGGACATCGCGAAGCTCCCCGATCGCCAATTGAATCGCGTGCGGCAAAAAATGGGGATGGTCTATCAGTACGCCGCGCTCCTCGATTCGATCACGGTGTTCGAGAACGTCGCGTTCCCGCTCGTCGAGCACTCGAAGCTCTCGCGAAAAGAGATCCGCGAGAAGGTGATGGACAAGCTCACGATCCTCGGGCTCGACGCAAAGCGCGTCTCGACGAAATTCCCGGCCGAGCTCTCGGGCGGTATGCGAAAGCGCGTCGGGCTCGCGCGTGCCTTGATGCTCGAGCCGCCCATTTTGGTCTACGACGAGCCGACGTCGGGGCTCGATCCCCTGACGAGCCGTCTCGTCGACGACTTGATCGAAGAGACGCGCGACCGCTTCCACGTGACGAGCGTCGTCATCTCGCACGACATCGCGAGCTGCTTCCGCATCGCGCATCAAGCCATCCTCTTGATCCACGGCCAGGTCGCGGCATGTGGCACTCCCGACGAGCTCATGAACGGGAACAATCGAGAGGCTCGCGAGTTCATCGAGAAGTCGGGCGTGGACGTCGCGCACGTCGGACGCGTGGATCAGGCTCGAAAATAAGGGCAATTGCACGATCGCCATCGGCGACCGATACTAAGTGACGATGCAAAGCGGTTTCGATCCGCCCCCTCCGCCCGGCAATCCGCCCCCGCCGGGATATCCGCCTCCGCCTCCACCTTTGCAGGGGCAAAATCCTTACGCGCCCTATGCGCAGTATCCGCAGATGTCGCCGGCGCCGGGATACGGGCCGGGCGCGAATCCGTATGGCTACGGATACGTGCGGCCGACGGAGAACAAAGCCGTCACGTCGCTCGTGCTCGGCATCGTCAGCTTGTTTTGTTTCGGGCCGCTGACGGGCATCCCCGCGATCATTCTCGGCGTGATGTCGAAGCGCGAGATCGATCGCTCGGCCGGTGCGCTCGGCGGAACGGGGATGGCGATCGGCGGAATTCTGACGGGCGCGGCCGCGACGCTCATGTCTCTCTTCTGGATCGGCGCGATGGTCGTCGGAATGGTCGGCGCCGCGCACGCCGCAAAATCGATTCCGACCGGTCCGTACCCCACGTACACGCCGCCCGTATTTCCCGTGCCTACCGCGACGGGCAGCGGCATGCTCGGCGGCGGCGGCGGTCCGGTCGCCTCGACGACGATGCACGGCAACGTGAAGGTCATCTCCCTCGGCGGCGGTCGTCCGCTGCAAGATCAGCTCGTCGATTTGCGCGTCAGCGAAATCGCCGAAGGTCGCCTGCCGATCGTCGAGACCACGGCTTCATGGTGCACCGCATGCAAAGAAATCGAGGCGACGATCGACGACCCGCTCATCCAAAAGGCGCTCGACAACGTGACGCTCGTGAAGGTCGATGTCGACGAGTTCGGCTCGGAGCTCTCGGGCCTCAAGATGGAGACGAACGCGATTCCGTTCTTCTACAAGATCGATTCGACGGCGCGCGCCACCGACGCGATCAGCGGCGACGAATGGGACGACAACACCGCCGCGAACGAGGCGCCCGTTTTGGGACCCTTCGCAAAAGGCACGCTGAAAAAGCGCCGGCATCCATCGCCCGTCGGCACGTCTCTTTAAGGTGAGCTTCCTCACGTGAGCGTCGCCGGGCTTTCGACGGAGCCACGAGGCTCGATCGCGCTCGAGATCGATCACGTCACGAAGCGGTTCGGTGACAAAGTCGCGGTCGACGATCTCTCGCTGAAGGTCGACGCCGGATCGTTCATCGGGCTCCTCGGCCGAAACGGCGCGGGCAAATCGACGACGCTGAAAATGGCGACCGGGCTCATTTTGCCGACGTCGGGCACGATCCGCATTCTCGGCGTCGACATCGAATCGAGCCTCGAGCTGAAACGAAGCGTCGGCGTGATGCCGGAGGACATGGCGCTCCTCGAAATGCTCACCGGTCCGCAATATCTCCGCTTCGTCGGTCGCATGTACGGCATGCCGGAGGACGAGATCGCGAAGCGGCAAGTCGAGCTCTTCGAGAAGCTGGATCTCGCGCCGGGACCGAAGACGCTCATCGCCGATTACAGCTTCGGCATGAAGAAAAAAATCTCGCTCATCGCCGCGCTCATCCATGGACCGCGTGTCGTGTTCCTCGACGAGCCGTTCGAAGGCATCGATCCGGTGACGAGCCGCACGATCAAAGAGATCCTCCTTTCGCTCCAGAAAAAGGGCACGACGCTCGTTCTCACGTCGCACATCCTCGAGGTCGTCGAGCGTCTCTGCCCGCTCATCGCGATCTTGGACGGCGGCAAGCTCAAGGCGCACGGCACGCTCGCCGAGCTGCACGGAGCAGCAGGCGCAGGTCGATCGCTCGAAGCGCTCTTCTTCGATCTCGTCGGCGGCGTGAGCAAAGGAGATCTTTCTTGGCTCTGACGCGCGTCGGCGTTCTCGCAACGGTGCTGGGCGCGCATTTCACGGCTTCGAAGAACCGCGTCTCGCGCGAGCTCGGGCGCTTCGGATCGGTGGTGATGGCGATCGTCGTCGTCACCTTGCTCCTCACGCTGGCCATTCCTCTCCTTCTGAGCTTCGGCGCGCTCGGCTTCGTGTTCGCGCATTCGCTCCATTACGAAGCGGCGGTCCCGCTCCTCACGCTGCTTCTCGGCGGCATCGCGGTGGGCGGCGGAATCTTGAGCGGCGTGTCCGGGGGCGCCAAGCAGCTCACGTGGGAGAGCTATCGCTTGTATCCTGCACGCTTTTCGAGCTTATTTTTGGCCGAAATCATCGCGGGACTGGGCGATCTCTTCCCCGCCGCGTTCGGCGCCGCCACGCTCGCCGTCCTGGTCGGTGTCGCGGTCGCCGCGCCGCGCACGCTCTTCGTCGCGCCGCTCGTTCTCGTCGAAGGTGTCGTCTCGGGCATTTTGATCCAGCTCCTCGTCTCGTCGCTCGCGAGCGTGCTCGTGCGCCGCATTCGTTTCGCGTTCTTCGTGCTCTTCTTCACGCCGGTGGCGCTCGGCGCGTGGATCGATTCGTTTCATCCCTCGCCGGCGACCATGGCGGAGCTCGAACGCGCCGCTCGCATCGCCGGCGACGTCCTCGAAGCTTCTCCGGTCGGCATGTCGACGCGAAGCTTGGCCGAGGCCGCGCGCGGCTCGCTCCTCCACGCGTTCGAGCTGCATGCCATTCCGCTCGCTTCGATGCTGCTCCTCGCGTGGATCACCTCGCGCCTGATCTTGATCGACCTCGCGCCCGAGACGCACGCCGAAGGCGCGCCCGGCCGGCTCTGGACGTTCGATCACGCCGACGCCGGCATCGCGAAGCTCTCGTGGCACACGATCATGGGCAGCCAGATCGGACGCTTCGGATTCATCGTTCCACTTTTTTCGATCGTGCTCATTCGCGGGCCGCTCGCGCAGCTCGTGGGTCGCGGCTCGTGGAACGTTCCGGCCGCGTTCATGTATGTGTCCTTGTCGGCGAGCTCGCTACAGCTCAATCAATTCGGTCTCGATGGACATGGCGTAAAATGCCTATTTTTCCTGCCGATCCGCATCGAGGACATCCTGCGCGGAAAAATGCGCGGGCTCGCGCTCTACCAAGGCGCGCAAGCGATGGTGCTCGCGTTGCTGCTTCCGCTTGCATGCAAAGTGACGGTGAACGAGATCGTCGGTGGTCTCTGTCTCGCCGCCTGTTTCTTCTTCGTGCAATCGATCGTGGGTCGCTACACGAGCGTGTCGATGCCGCGCGCGATCTCACGAACGCAAATGCGCGCGAGCTCGACGCCCGTTGCGCTGGTGCTGCTCGGAATGGGATTGTCGGCGGCGTCGAGCCTCGTCTTCGGGGGCGCATACACGCTCTGCCAACACTTCGCGCCGCTGGCGCTCGTTCCCGTGATGGGCGGGCTCGCGCTCGCGATGTACGTCCTTCACGATCGGCTCACGCCGGACGCCGTACGTTACGCGCTCTCGAAACGCGACAAGCTCATCGAGGCCCTGGGCTAAGAAAACTTCTTCGCGGCTTCCGCCATCGTCACGAACGAATAGCCGGCTTCGCGAAACACGCCGACGACGGCGGCGAGGCTCTCGAGCTTCGTCTCGCGCGTCACGCGCACGTCGGGTTGATACGGGCGCAGCGCGTGCAAGTCGTCGTCGGTGTCGAGCACGTCGATGCCGTGGAGCTCGAGATTCACGAGCGGCTCACCGACGCACATCTTCGCGAGCCACTTCGCGCGAGCGGGCCCCGCGAGCGTCACCGTCGTTCCGATGAACGGCAAACGAAGCCCGCGCGTCACTTGGATCGGCAGCTCGATCATTCCGCTTCCGCGCTTCCAATACGGCGCACCGATGCGATACGGCACGGTCGGAGCGAGCAGCATCTTCGGTGTGTCGACGATGGATCGGCTCGTTTTTCCCTGGATCGCGATACGTAGGATCGCCGCCGCCTTCGCCATGTTGTACGCCGGGCACGGGAAGACCGACGAGTCGTACGCGACATCGAGATCCTCGAGCACGGAGAACACTTCGTCGGTGATGACGTAACCCGGCGCGCGAAATCCGGTCGGCCGCGTTCCCGTGGCCTTCTCGATCGCGTCTGCGCCTCCGCGAATCTGTCGCTCGATTTCGTCGCGGGCGAGCCGCGTGAGATCGTAGCGATGACCCTGCGTGTGATTTCCGATCTCGTGGCCTTCGTGATGCAGACGCGCCAGCGCCTCCGCGCTTTCTCTCCGCGCGAGATCCGCCCCGACCGCGAAGAACGTCATCGGAATTTTTTCCGAGCGCGCGAAATTCGAGAGACGCGAGACGGCGATGTCGTACACCGCCGTTTCGGCCTTCTTGGACGGCTCGAGGCCGTGGATGTGGAAGTAGTTCGGGATCTCGTCGAGATCGACGCTGACCGCGCAGAGGCGCATCTCGCCGCCGCTCACTCGTACTACTGAATCAGCTTCGCGACTTCGTCGGCGAGGTCGTCGCCCTTCTTCTCGATGCCGTCACCGAGCCCGAAGCGGAAGAAGTGATGAATCTTCACCTCACCGCCGAGCTCCTTGCCGAGCGCACCGCGAAGCTGGTCGATCGTGCCCTTGCCCGGATCCCACACGTTGTCTTGACCGAGGAGCGTGACCTCGGTGAACCACTTGTTCACCTTGCCGTCGATGATCTTCGGCCACGCGGCTTCCGGCTTGTTCTCTTCTTTGAGCTGCGCCTGGAAGATCTCTTTTTGCTTCGCGATGTGCGCGTGCGAGACGCCTTCTTTCGAGACGACCATCGGGTTCATCGCCGCGATTTGCATCGCGCAGTTGTCGATGAACGCAGAGAACGCGGGGTTCTTCATCGCATCGGCGTTCGGCGCCTCCGCATGCACGAGCACGGCGAGCTTGCCGCCCATGTGCACGTACGCGTGGACGATGCCGTTCGCTTCTTTCGCCTCGAGCGACTCCCAGCGACGCACGACGGTGTTCTCGCCCGTCTTCGACACGAGCTCTTGGCGAACTTGATCGATCGGCTTGTCGGTGCCGGGATACTTCGCTTGATTCAAATCCGTTCCCGACGTCGCCGTCATTGCCGCGTTCGCGACGTTCGTGACGAAATCTTTGAACGCTTCGCCGCGCGCGACGAAGTCGGTCTGGGTGTTGACCTCGACGATCACGCCTTTTTTCCCGTCTTTTGCGACGAGCGTGCGGACCTCGCCCTCGGTCGCGACCTTACCGGCGCGCGCCGCAGCTTTGACGATGCCCTTCTTCAAGATCACTTCGACGGCTTTCTCCATGTCGCCACCCGCCTCGACGAGCGCGCCTTTGCAGTCGCTCATTCCAGCTTGGGTTCGTTCACGAAGCTCTCGGATCATTTGCGGAGTGATGTCGGCCATGACGAATTACCTCTCGAAAAAATCAGAAAAAAAATCACAGAAAAAAATGAAGATGGTGCCCCCACCCGCCGCGTCCTCGCGGTTCTTCGCAACGCTCCGGGCGCGTCGACCTCCCCCAAATCGCGGCCTGCGGCCGCTCAGGGGGAGGTACCGGAAAAACGACGTCAGCTTGCGGGCGGACCGCCGTCGCGGGGACCGCGATCGCGATCGCCACCGGAGCGGCGCGTGAAGACGTCGGCTTGCGGGCCGCGGGATCCGCCGCCTTCTTGTCCTTCGCGCGGCTGGTCGGCCTTGCGGCGTTGCGAGCC
>JAICXU010000195.1 GCA_025934595.1 Polyangiaceae bacterium
CTTTCCGTACGTCGCGACCGTCGAGCCACAAGAGATCGAAGACGGGGAAGGTGAGCGACGATCCGGCGCGGTCATTTCCAAGCCATTTTTGCAGGCGTCCGAACGAGGGGACGCCGTCGTCGCCGATCGCGCATGCTTCGCCGTCGAGCACGAGCTCGCGCGCAGGCAACGCGGCGATTGCTCTTTGGACCTCCGGGAATCGGCTCGTCCAATCGTTTTGCCGGCGGCTCCAGAGGACGACGTCGCTTCCGGCTTTTGCGCAGAGCAATCGGTAGCCGTCGTATTTGATCTCGTAGCGATACTGATTCGGATCGCCGAGGACGCCCTGATCGGCCTTCATCGGCTCGCCCATCGCCGTGAGGAGAGATCGTGCGCTCTCGCCGATCGCGCTTGCCCCGACGCGCCGCGGTCCGCGCGTCGCCGTCTTGCCGCTCACGATCGACTCGGGACGCTCTTTCACGATGTCCCTGTTTTTGTCGGCGAACGCGTCTTCCGCTTTGAAGAAGAGCCACGTCTTCGATTTGCCCTTGGCGTCTTTCGGATCGTCGTCTCGACCTTTCGTGCGCAGGAGATGCCACTCGCCGTGGAGCTTCTCGCCGAAGAGACGCAAATGAAAATGTCCCTTGTCGCGCATCCATTCTTCTTTGCCGGGTGGCACCGTCTCGTAGGTGCCGCGATCCCACACGATCATGTCGCCGGCGCCGTAATGACCGTCCGGAATGCGCGCCTCGAAGTCCGCGTACATCATCGGATGATCTTCGGTGTGCACCGCGAGGCGCTTCACGGCGGGATCGTACGAAGGCCCGCGCGGCACCGCCCAGCTCGCCATCACGCCGCCGACCTCGAGCCTCACGTCGTAATGCACGCGCGTGGCGTCGTGCTTCTGCACCACGAACGCCAATTTTTTGGTCTCGGGCAATGCGGAGTGGGACGATGACGATTCGCCCGATTTTTCCGGCAAATCCCGAGCGCCGTCCGGCTCCGGCGTGCCCGAGAAATCGCGCTTCTTTCGATATTCCTCGAGCTTCTTCTCCGCCTTCGGTTCGTGGTCCCCGGTTTTTTCGCGCGGCCCGACTCCTTTCCGAGGCCGCGGTTTGGACATACCTTCTTAGATAACTCGTTTCTTTCTCGAAGGAGCATTTCGATGCGCGCCCTCTGGTCCGGTGAAATCGCATTCGGTCTCGTCACGATCCCCTCGAAGCTCTATTCGGCGACGCGAGACCTCACGCCGTCGTTCAATCAGCTGCACAAGGAATGCGGAACGCGCATCCAGCTCGCGCGACGGTGTCCGAAGTGCAATCGCGACGTCGAATGGGGCGAGATCGGCAAAGGGCGCGAGGTCTCGAAAGGCGAATACGTGCTCTTCACGAAAGAGGAGCTCGCGGCGATCGAGGGCAGCGATGGATCCGGCGGCATCGACATCGTGCAGTTCATCGATCCGCTCGAGGTCGACTTCGCGTACTTCGAGAAGAGCTACTGGGTCGGTCCCGGCGGCAAGAGCGCGCGCGGCTTCGAGCTCTTGCGCGAAACGCTGGAAAAAACGAAGAAAGCGGCGCTCGCACGCGTGAAGATTCGCACGCGCACGCAGCTTGGATTGCTTCGCCCGCGCGACAATCTCTTCGCGCTCGACATGATGCGTTTCGCCGACGAGCTCGTCTCCGGTGAAGAGATCGTCATTCCCGAAACGCGCGAGGCGAGCGGTCGCGAGATCGATCTCGCGCTCGATCTCGTGAAGCAGCTCGAGGCGCCGTTCGATGCGTCGAAGCATCCGAACGAATATCGAGCTGCCGTCGATGCGGCTGCGCAAGAAAAAGTGGACCGCGGAGAATCCGTGCGCGATTCGAGCGGTGACACGGGTGAAGAAGAAGCACCGGCCGCGAAGGGCGGTGGCGCGAAGGTCATCGATCTCGCTGAGCTCTTGAAACGATCGCTCGCGACGAAGACCGCGTCGTCGACGTCAGCGCCGCACAAGCCGAAAAAATCCGAAGCACCGCCTGCGCCGACGAAGGGCAAATCGAAGAAGAAGGCGTCCGGCGAATAGGACAGCCCTTACGCGCCGGCGCTCGCAGAATGCTACAAAACACCGGCTTTCGACGGCGTGAATCGACTCGGCCGCTAGCCGTTTCTGTGTCACTATTCGCGGCGCCGATGAAACGCTTCTTGCTCGCCCTCTTGCCGCTCGTCGCGTGTGCACCCGCGCCGAAAGCGCATGCGCCCGTCGCCGAGGAAAAAATAGAGAACGCCCCCGACACGACGCCGTCGGCATCCCCGCCCGACAACGACGCGAGCGTCGAGACGACGCCTACGTCCATCGACGCGCCTGCGGAGGACACTTCGAAGACCGAGACGCCACCCGCCGACGCCGTCGCCACCAAGCTCGACGCGCGCAACGGATTTTTGAACGGCACCTTCGGCGATCCGCCGAAGGCGTACAAGAACATCAAGGCGATCGAGAAAAAGCCGGAACGCGCGCTCTACAAAGTGAGCGGCAAAACGCAATATGCGGGCGTCGCCGTCAAGGACGTGCAGTTTCTCTTCTTGAAAGGCAAGCTCGCGAAGATCTCGTTCGGCACGACGCAAAACGACTGCAAAGCCGTGCACGACGCGTTCGAGCGCGACTACGGCGCCGCGCAAAAACACGTAACCGCGCCGATGCAAGCCGACGTATGGCGAGGCAACGACGTTGGCCTCCGCTTCAACAACTCCGGCACCGCTTGCACCGGTGTGATGATCCGTCGCGAGCTCGCCACCACCGAGTGGATCGGGCTCGATCAATAGAGCGCGGGCGCGGAAAGCTCGTGGCCAAAGAGCTCGTTCGATCTGCGGCCGGTGATGCGCGACGATGCCGTGCGCGTGAATGGCTGCTCGATCGCGGAAAATCCGCGCATCTTCTCGTCGTCGCCGAAACGCGCGAAGCGGCATCGTCTCTCGTTCGCGAAACGGCCCGTGAGCTCGGTGCGACGTTCGGATGGGAGCGGACGACGCTCGGAGGCCTTGCGCTTTCTCTGGCATCGCCGGCGCTCGCTCTTCGTGGTCTCGCGCCGGCGGGTTGGCTCTCGGTCGAGGCCCTCTGCGATCGCGTCGTCGGAGCGCGCGGAACGAATCTCGGTCGCTTCTCTCCCATCGCGGATCGTCCTGGCCTTTGCCGTGCGCTCGCACGCACGATCAGCGAAGCGCGCATGGCAGGGCTTGATTTCAGCCTGATCGACGATCGCGACCTTCAGGGCATCGCCGCCGATTTCGATCGCGAGCTCGCCGCGGCAAAGCTCGCCGATCGCGCGCTCGTATTTTCGGAGGCGATCCGCGCCGCCAAAGATCGAACCGCATCGCATGTCGCGCTCGACGTTCCGCTCCTCCTTTTCGATACGTCGGTCACGTCGGCGCTCGCGCGTGATCTCGTGCAAGCGGTCGCCGCGCGTGCCGCTGTCGTGCTGGCGACGCTGCCGGCGGGTGACGTCGCGAGCGAGAAGTTTCTTTCGACGGCGCTCGGCGAAAATCCCATCGATGCACCGCGTGATGAATCGAGCGCGCTCGCTCGAACGCAGAATCGTTTGTTCTCGGGGGAGGCGGCGGCGCCCGCCGCGGCCAGCGCCGAGATCGAAATCTTGTCGGCGCCCGGCGAGAGTCGAGAGTGTGTCGAGATCGCGCGGCGCATTCTCGACGAGGCCTCGAAGGGAACCGGCTTCGATCGCATGGCGATCGTCGCGCGCAGTGGAGCGGCGTATCGCGCCCACGTGGTCGAAGCGCTTCGACGAGCGAAAATCCCCGCGTTTTTCGCGCGTGGATTGATGCGCCCCGATCCCGCCGGTCGCGCGCTCGCGGCGCTCCTGTCGTGCGCGGCGGAGGGTTTGTCGGCGCGTCGTTTCGCGGAATACCTTTCGCTCGGGGAGCTTCCCGACGCCACCGAAGCGGGGGCGCCGCCTCCTGCGCAGACGCTCGACAATCGTGTCGGGACGCCGGACGACGACATGCTCGCGGATCCTCTGCGTGAGGACGAGCAGGGCGATCCGGATTTCGGAGACGAGCCTCCCGAGCCCGTCGCCGAGCCCGAGACGCGGCCCGTGGTCGACGGATCGCTCTACGCGCCCGCGAACTGGGAGAGGCTCTTGTCGGATGCGGCCGTCATCCGCGGGCCGGATCGATGGCGGCGCCGGCTCGACGGCTTGCAGCACGAAATCGAGCTGGATTTACGAGAGATCAAAGACGACGACGCGCTCGCGGATCGCACGAAAAAGGCGCTCGCAGATCTCGACCGGCTTCGCCGGTTCGCGCTTCCGATCATCGACGAGCTCGCTTCGCTTCCGCAAACGGCGACGTGGGGAAAATGGCGAGAGGCTCTCGCGCGTCTCGCTACGCGCGCGCTCCGTCGTCCCGACCGCGTGCTCTCCGTGCTCGCGGAGCTCGCGCCGATGGACGAAATCGGTGACGTCTCGCTCTCCGACGTTCGTCTCGTGATGAGCCCGCGTTTGTGTCAGCTCGTCGAGCGCCCGCGCTCGCGTCGCTATGGTGCGGTGTACGTGGGCGAGCCCGCCGACGTTCGCGGCCTCGTCTTCGACGTCGTGTTCGTCGTCGGCGTCGCCGAGAAAGTGTTTCCGAAGAAAATCACGGAAGACCCTATTTTCCCCGATGCGACGCGCGCGCGAGTCGATCCATCGCTCGCCACGAATGCGATCCGATCGGCGAACGAGCGCCTCGCGTTGAGGCTTGCGATCGGAGCCGCGAAGCGGCGCATCGTCGTTTCGTATCCGCGTCTCGATTCGGATCTCGCGCGTCCGCGCACGCCCTCCTTCTATGCGCTCGAGGTGCTTCGTGCCGCGGAAGGTCGACTTCCCGGATTCGAAGAGCTCGCGCGCCGCGCGGAGGTCGTCGGCGGCGCGCGCATCGGTTGGCCCGCGCCGCGAAGGCGAGAGGATGCGATCGACGAGACCGAGCACGACCTCGCGCTCCTCGAATCGATCTTCGCGAAGCCCGAGAGCGAGACGGTGGGCATGGCGCGATTCCTTTTGTCCGTGAATGCGCACCTCGCGCGCGCGCTTCGATTTCGCGCGCTGCGTTGGCAAAAGGGGTGGTCGTACGCAGACGGCTTGGTGCTCGCCAAGCAGCCTCCCGAGGCGAAGGCCGCGCTCGAGCGACATTCGCTCGCCGCGCGCTCGTTCTCGCCGACGGCGCTGCAACATTTCGCGGCGTGTCCCTACAAGTTCGTTTTGCAGGCGATTTTCCGGCTTTCGCCGCGCGAGGAGCCGGTGCAAATCGAGGAGCTCAATCCGCTTCAACGCGGGTCGCTGCTCCACGAGATCGAGTACGAGCTGCACGTTCGACTTCGTGAGCTCGGCCTCTTGCCGGTGACGACGGAGAACTTGGAGGCGGCGCGAGCAGAGCTCGATCGCGTGGTCGCCGCGGCCTCGGAAAAAATGCGCGATGATCTCGCTCCGGCGATCCCCGAGGTATGGGACGACGGCATCCGCGCGCTCGCCGCGGACGCACGCGAGATGTTGCGACGCGCCACGCTCGATCCGGAATGGGTCCCGTCGCATTTCGAGCTGTCGTTCGGTCTCACCGATCGACGATCACAAGATCCGCTGAGTCGAAAGGAGCCGGTGACGATCGCGGGCGGCCTGCAGGTGCGAGGCTCCATCGACGTCATCGACAAGAACGGGAAGCGCGAGGTGCGCGCGACCGACTACAAAACGGGGAAGGTGCGCGCCGAAAAGGACATGCGCATCGGCGGCGGCGAGACGCTGCAACCCGTGTTTTATGCGCTCGTCCTCGAGCAAATCATGCCGGGCCTGAAATCGGTCGGCGGGCGTCTCTATTACTGCACGGCCGCAGGCTCGTACACCGAGGTCGACGTTCCACTCGACGATGAAGCGCGCGAGGGCGCACAGGCGATCGTCAAGGTCGTCGGAGACGCGATCGCGAATGGATTCTTACCGGCCGCGCCGAACCCCGACGGCTACGGCTGCGAGTATTGCGATTACTTGCCGATCTGCGGGCCCTATGAGGTGCACCGCACGAACAAAGTGAAGAGCCAGAAAGATCTGCAGCCGCTCGTACAGATCCGAGCGCGCCGATGACGAACACCGTTCGCTTCATGGCAGACGCAAAGGCGCGTGATCGCATCGCGCACGATCTCGACGCGACCCTCGTCGTCGAGGCCGCCGCCGGCACCGGCAAGACGACGGCCCTCGTCGGGCGCATTCTCGGAATTCTCGAGTCGGGCAAGGGACGCCTGTCGACGCTCGTCGCCGTGACGTTCACGGAAAAAGCGGCCGGCGAAATGAAGCTGCGTTTGCGTGGCGAGATCGAAAAGGCCCGACAAAAAGCGCCCAATCCCGCGATCCTGGAGCGGCTCGACGGGGCGCTCGCCGAGCTCGAGGCGGCGCACATCGGAACGATCCATTCGTTCTGCGTCGAGATCTTGCGCGATCGACCCGTCGAAGCGCGCGTCGATCCGCTCTTC
>JAICXU010001082.1 GCA_025934595.1 Polyangiaceae bacterium
CGTAGCCCATCATGTCCGTGACGTAGAGGCCGCGCTTGGTGGATTTCACGATGTCTTCGTTCGAATCTTTGCCCGGCTGAAGAACGAAGTTGGTCGTGCTCGCGCCGACCCCCGCGCCGCCACCGCGCGACGCACTCCCGGTGCTCTGTCGCGCGAGCTTCCGCGCCGAGTAGCTGTCGCAGAGGAACATCTGCAAGATGCCCTTCTCGACGACCACGTTCTTGCGGCTCGCGAGGCCTTCGCCGTCGAACCCGCGCGATCCCGGCGCGCGAGGAAGGAGCGGATCGTCGATGACGGTGACGAGATCGCTCGCGACGCGCGTGTTTTCGCGACCCACCAAATAGCTTGATTTTCGCCAGATCATGCCCCCCGACGCGCACTCGGCGAGCAGCCCCAAGATGGCGCGCGCGGTGTCGGGATCGAACACGACGGGCACCTCGCACGTGGCGACGGTCTTCGATCCGAGGAGACGCACGGTGCGGCGCGCGGCTTCGTGGCCGACGTCTTCGGGCTTGTCGAGCGCCTTCAAGTGACGGCGCGCGGTCCAATGGTAGCCGCGACGCTTTTTTCCGTCGGGTTCTTCCGCGATCGGTTGCACGTAGAGCGACGCGTACGATCCGCGGTAGCCGCCGCGAAATCCCGACGACAGCGCGAGGCCGAATCCGCCCGCGGTGCGACCGAACGTCGAGCCTTGGCTGTTGACGATACGCTTGTCCTCGCGCGCAGCGTTCTCTGCTTTTTTCGCGATGTCGATCGCTTGGCCGGCGTCGACGGTGCCGCACGCGGGATCGTAGAGATCGAGATCGGGCTGCTTCGATGGATCGCAAAGGAGCTTCGGATCCGCGGGACCCGCGAACGGATCTTCTTGGGCGAGATCGGCGAGCTCGATCGCATCTTGGACGAACCGCCCGATGCCGCGCTCGGACAGATCGCTCGTGGACGTCAGCGCGACTTGCTTCCCCTTCATGACGCGAAGGCCGGCGGATTTGTGACCGGCTTCTTCGACGAGCTCGGTCTCGCCCATGCGCACGCGCGCGGAGAGCTCGGCGCCTTGTCGCACGATGCATTCGGCGACGGTGACGCCGCCGTCCACGGCCATCTTGACGATGCGGTCGGCGAGCTCGATGAGGGGTGCGATGACGTCGTCGGACATGCCGCGCAGTCTACGTGAGCTGGGCGAGAAAATCTGCGATCTGCGGTAACGGAAGCACGCGCGTGACGACGTTCGCGCGCACGGCCGACCCCGGCATGCCGAACACGACCGCGGTCTCTTGCGATTCCGCGACGACCGTGCCGCCGCCCGAGAAAATGGCGCGCGCGCCTTCGACGCCATCGTCGCCCATGCCCGTGAGCACGACGCCGACGCATTTGATTCCGACGGCAGCGGCGGCGGCAGCCGCGCTCTTCAAGAGTCGATCGCCGCTCGGGACGTACCGATCCGCGGGCGAGGGCGACACGACCTTCAGTCTGAGCTCGCCGTTCTGCACGATGACCTCCATGCACTGTCGGCCCGGGCACACGAAGCCGCAAAGCGCGCCGAGCCTGTCGCCATCTTGCGCTTCGGCGGTTCGCACTTGGCTTTTTCGATCGAGCCGCTCCGCGAACGTGCGCGTGAATTTGTCGGGCATGTGTTGCGCGACGACGAAAGCCGCGTTCGACGTCGCGGAAATTTTTCC